>NZ_LIRG01000761.1 GCF_001419695.1 Streptomyces prasinopilosus | reverse complement strand
CGTCCGCCCGGGCGGACGCGGCGCACCAGGGGGAGGGGACCCATGGGTAACCGCGGCAAACCCCGCGGCGTCCCGGCGAGCGCCACGGACAACCTGCTGCCCACCGGCGCGCGCCGCGCGGTGAGCGCGTCCAGCGGACGCAGCCGGGCCGACCGGCGCAAGCTCCAGCGGAAGGTCAAACGGCGCCGCCGCCGCGGCGCGGTCAAGGAGATACCGCTGCTCATCGGGGTCGCCGTCCTGATCGCGCTGGTGCTCAAGACGTTCCTCGTCCAGGCCTTCGTCATCCCGTCCGGTTCCATGGAACAGACGATCCAGGTCGGCGACCGTGTCCTGGTGGACAAGCTGACCCCGTGGTTCGGCTCCAAGCCGCAGCGCGGGGACGTCGTCGTGTTCAAGGACCCCGGCGGCTGGCTGCAGGACGAGCAGCCCCTCCCCCGGGAGGAGGACCCGGTCGGCGTCAAGCAGGTCAAGGCCGGACTCACCTTCATCGGCCTGCTGCCCTCGGAGAACGACAAGGACCTCATCAAGCGGGTCGTGGGGGTCGGTGGCGACCAGGTCCAGTGCTGTGACGCGCAGGGACGGGTCACCGTCAACGGGGTGCCGCTGGAGGAGGGCGACTACCTCTTCCCGGGCAACGCCCCGTCCACGACACCGTTCGACGTCACCGTGCCCCCGGGGCGCCTGTGGGTGATGGGCGACCACCGGTCCAACTCCGCCGACTCCCGTGCCCACCAGGACACCGACTACGGCGGCACCGTCTCCGAGGAGGAGGTGGTGGGCCGGGCCGTGGTCATCGCCTGGCCGTTCGGCCGCTGGAGCACGCTGGACGAGCCGAGGGCCTACGCCTCCGTGTCGGACTCGGTGCCGGGGTCGACCGCCGCCGCCCCGTTGTCGAATAGGGTTGCCCCGGATGATTCGAACGGAATGATCCGGCTCCCGATCCCTGCGGAACTCCCGCTCGTTATGGGAGTGGTGGGCCTGCGCCGCGCATGGGGCAGGCGGCGGCACAGAGTGAGGAGCTGGCGTGGGGGATGTGGCGGTTGGCGCACGGTCCGGAGCCGACGGGGAAGAGCACCGCGGGCGTACCGCGAAGCCCTTCGTACCGGCCGAGGACGGCGCCGCGACCTCCGGGAGTGACTCCCCGGCGGCAGGAGAGGGAAGAGTGACGGAGGACCGGGCGGAGAGCGGCGGCCGGGGGCCGGACGAGCCGCCCCGCGAGCAGAAGAAGCCACGCTCCTTCTGGAAGGAGCTGCCCATCCTGGTCGGTATCGCGCTGGTCCTGGCGCTGCTGATCAAGACGTTCCTGCTGCAGGCGTTCTCCATCCCGTCGGACTCGATGCAGAACACCCTGCAGCAGGGTGACCGCGTCCTGGTCGACAAGCTCACCCCCTGGTTCGGCTCCGAGCCCGAGCGCGGTGAGGTCGTGGTCTTCCACGACCCGGACAACTGGCTGGCGGGCGAGCCCACGCCCGACTCCAACGCGTTCCAGACGTTCCTCAGCTGGATCGGCCTGATGCCGTCGGCGGAGGAGAAGGACCTGATCAAGCGGGTCATCGGAGTCGGCGGCGACGTGGTCGAGTGCAAGGGCACCGGCCCGCTGACGGTCAACGGCGTCGCCCTGAACGAGGCGGACTACGTCTATCCCGGCAACACCCCCTGCAGCCAGGACGACCAGGGCGGCCAGTTCAGGGTAGAGGTCCCCGAGGGCAAGATCTGGGTCATGGGCGACCACCGGCAGAACTCCCGGGACTCCCGCTACAACCGGGCCGACAAGAACGACGGCATGGTCCCGGTGAGCGAGGTCGTCGGCCGTGCCGTCGTCATCGCCTGGCCGGTCGGCCGCTGGGACGCGCTCGAGATCCCGGACACCTTCGACCAGCCGGCGCTGGGCGCGCAGGCGTCGGCGTCCATGGCGCCGGCGGTGGTGCCCCAGGGGGTCGCGCTCGCGGGCGCGGTGCCGCTGGTGCTGTGGCGGCGCGGACGGGACCGCCGGCGCGAGGACGGCCCCGGCGCCCGGGCGCCGGGAGCGGACGCCGGGCCGGCCGCCGCAGGAAGGGGCTGACCCGGCACGGTACCGCCGGGTAGGGTGCCGCCCATGACTGCTCGGAGCACGACACGGACGGCTTCGCGGGGCGGTGGCGCGGACGAGGCCCCGGCGGGCAGCCGGACCGGGCAGCGGCTGTCCTCACTGGCCGTGGCGCTGGGCCTGGTGCTGTTCCTCGGCGGGTTCGCCTGGGGAGCGCTGGTGTACCTGCCGTACGCCGTGCCCACCCCCTCGATGGCGCCGACGATCGGCGCCGGTGACCGGGTGCTGGCCCAGCGCGTCGACGGCGGCGACGTCCGCCGCGGCGACGTGGTGGTCTTCGAGGACGGCGCCTGGGCGGACGTACCGGTCGTCAAGCGGGTGGTCGCCGTCGGCGGGGACACCGTCTCCACCGGGCAGGACGGCACGCTGAAGGTCAACGGCACGGAGATCGACGAACCGTACCTCTCCGAGGACGAGGCGAGTGGGCTCGACGCCTTTCCGGAGGTGACCGTGCCGAAGGGCCGCCTGTTCCTGCTCGGTGACGAACGGAGCGGCTCCCTGGACTCGTCCTCCCACCTCACCGACACCGCCAACGGCACCGTCTCCCGCGAGGCCGTCCGGGCCCGGGTCGACGCGGTGGTCTGGCCGGTGAACGGCATGCTGGAACCCCCGACGGGCTTCGAGGAGCTCGGCGCGCTCTCCACGCCGGGACCGCTGCCGACGGTCGTCGCCACGACCCTCGGCGGGGCCGTGCTCATCCTCGGCGGAGCCGCGTACGGTCCGCTCGCCCGGCTGGCCGGTGCCTCCCGGACCCGTCGTGCGGACGCGGGGGCGGACGATGCCCGCTGAGACGCCCCGCCCCGCCGGCGGCTCCCGCGCAGGGGAGGGCGGGGGCGGACTGCGCAGGGTCGCCCGCGTCGTCCTCCTGGACCCGGCGGACCGCATCCTGCTGCTGCACGGCCACGAGCCGGACGACCCCGCCGACGACTGGTGGTTCACACCCGGCGGCGGCGTGGAGGGTGACGAGACCCGGGAGCAGGCGGCGCTGCGGGAGCTCGCGGAGGAGACCGGCATCACGGAGGTGGAGCTGGGGCCCGTGCTGTGGCGGCGGACGTGCTCCTTCCCGTTCGCGGGCCGCCGCTGGGACCAGGACGAGTGGTACTACCTCGCCCGCACCGCGGGGACGGCCACGGGAGCCACCGCACTGACCGAGCTGGAGCGGCGCAGCGTCACCGGAGCACGCTGGTGGACATGCCCGGAACTGGCTCGGGCCCGTGAGACGGTGTACCCGACGAGGCTCGCCGAGCTGCTGCGCACCCTGCTCGACGAAGGCCCTCCGGCCGGACCCGTGACCCTGGACACCGAGATCGTCTAGCCGCAGGCCCCCGGGGAGGCCGTCCGGCGGGTCGGCCCGGTTCGGGGACGGCGGTTCCCGGGACTGGCGCACAATGGTGGGATCGCACGGGTGAAGGGGAACATGCCATGAGCGCCGAGGACCTCGAGAAGTACGAGACCGAGATGGAGCTGAAGCTCTACCGGGAGTACCGCGACGTCGTCGGTCTGTTCAAATACGTGATCGAGACCGAGCGGCGCTTCTATCTGACCAACGACTACGAGATGCAGGTGCACTCGGTCCAGGGTGAGGTGTTCTTCGAGGTGTCCATGGCGGATGCCTGGGTCTGGGACATGTACCGGCCGGCCAGGTTCGTGAAGCAGGTGCGCGTCCTGACGTTCAAGGACGTGAACATCGAGGAGCTCAACAAGAGCGACCTGGAGCTCCCGGGCGGGTGACCGAGGGGTTCGGCGGGGACATGACGCACCCCGGCGGATGACGGAGTTCTCCACAACCGCCGGGTTGTCCACCAAGATCCACTCCGGACGGCCGGCCGCGTGACGGTTGGTGCCGGAGGTGGTGTCGGCATGAACCCACGACAGCAGGCACGCAGCGCACTCGGAAGGTACGGCGAGGCGCTGGCCGCGCGGCGGCTGAGGCAGGCGGGAATGACGGTCCTGGAGCGCAACTGGCGCTGCGGCAGGACCGGTGAGATCGACATCGTGGCCAGGGACGGCGACGTCCTCGTCGTCTGCGAGGTGAAGACCCGCGGGGCCGCGTCCTTCCAGCACCCCATGGAGGCGGTCACCCCCGCCAAGGCGGACCGCCTGCGGGACCTGGCGCAGCGCTGGCTCCAGGAACACGGGGGAGCGCCGCCCGGTGGCGTCCGCATCGACCTGGTCGGCGTCGTACTGCCGGCGCGCGGCGCACCCCGGGTCGAGCACGTCCGGGGGGTGGTCTGAGATGGGGTTCGCCCGTACGTGCTCGGTGGCGCTGGTCGGCGTCGAGGGCGTGGTGGTCGAGGTCCAGGCGGACCTGGAACCGGGAGTGGCGGCGTTCACCCTGGTGGGGCTGCCGGACAAGAGCCTGACGGAGAGCCGCGACCGGGTCCGGGCGGCGGTCGTCAACTCGGGTGCGCAATGGCCGCAGAAGAAACTCACCGTGGGACTCAGCCCGGCGTCGGTGCCGAAGGCGGGCAGCGGCTTCGACCTCGCCGTCGCCAGCGCCGTCCTGGGCGCCGCCGAACGGATCGACCCGCGGGTGCTCGCCGACCTCGTGATGATCGGCGAACTGGGACTGGACGGCAGGGTGCGGCCGGTCCGCGGCACGCTGCCCGCGGTCGTCGCGGCGGCCGACGCCGGATACGAACAGGTCGTGGTGCCCGAGTGCGCCGCCGCCGAGGCCTCGCTGGTGCCGGGCGTGTCCGTGCTGGGCGTCCGCAGCCTGCGCCAGCTGATCGCCCTGCTCACCGACGAACCGGTGCCCGAGGAGGAACCCGCCCACCGGGGAGGGCCCGACCCGCTCCTCGCCGGCCTCCGGATGCCCGGCACCGGCACGGCCACCGGCGCCGCACCGTACGACACCGGCCACGACCTCGCGGACGTCGTCGGCCAGCTCCCGGCGCGGACCGGGGTGGAGGTGGCGGCGGCCGGCGGGCACCACCTCTTCCTCGAGGGCCCGCCGGGCGCGGGCAAGACCATGCTCGCGGAGCGGCTGCCCTCGCTCCTGCCCCCGCTCGACCGGCAGGAGTCCCTGGAGGTCACCGCCGTCCACTCGGTGGCCGGACTGCTGCCCCCGGACAAGCCCCTGATCGGCACCGCCCCCTACTGCGCCCCGCACCACTCGGCCACCATGCAGGCGCTCGTCGGCGGCGGCCCCGGCACGGCCCGCCCCGGGGCCGTGTCCCTCGCCCACCGAGGCGTACTCTTCCTTGACGAAACACCGG
>NZ_LIRG01000760.1 GCF_001419695.1 Streptomyces prasinopilosus | reverse complement strand
CTGCTGACCTCGCTGGCCTGGCGGGGCATCGCCGGATTCCCGCTGCACGGCAGCGAGGTCAGCAGCTGGACCGCCTGGTCGCGCGGCACGCTGCGGTCGCTGTGCAGCCAGGACCGCGCGACCACCTGGGCCAGACCGCCCAGACCCGAGGCGAGCAGCATCGACTCCTGGCGGGACAGCCCGGTGTCCTCGGCGATGACGTCGCAGATCGCCTCGGCGCAGTCGTTGGTGACCCGGTCCACGCGCTCGCGCACGGCGGGCTCGTTCGTCAGATCCGACTCGAAGACCAGGCGGAAGGCGCCGCCGTCGTCCTCGACGTACGCGAAGTAGGCGTCCATGGTCGCCCGTACGCGCTGCTTGTTGTCGTGCGTCGACGCGAGCGCGTGGCGGACCGACTGGATCAGCGCCTCGCAGTGCTGGTCCAGCAGCGCCAGGTAGAGATCGAGCTTGCCCGGGAAGTGCTGGTAGAGCACCGGCTTGCTGACCCCCGCACGCTCGGCGATGTCGTCCATCGCCGCCGCGTGGTAACCCTGCGCGACGAACACTTCCTGCGCGGCGCCCAGGAGCTGGTTCCGTCGGGCACGGCGCGGCAGGCGTGTACCCCTCGGGCGCACGGTCTCTGTCTGCTCGATGGCTGTCACGCCGCCTCCCATTGTCGTCCTCGTGCGGTGTGAGCCGCGCCGTCATCGTACTTTTCGGTAACCGTGCTGTGCGCGGTGAGGGCGCACAATTTCACGGACCGGGCGACGTCGAAAGGCGTACGGACGGTTTCAAAGGCTGCCAGACGGGGCAAAACGCAGCCTCGTTCCCGCGGACGCCCGCTCCGTGCGGGCGCCCCCCGGCGGCCCTCCCGTCCCCGTCACCGGTAGTCGTCCTCGTCGAGGGAGACGATCCGGGCCTGCTCGGCGAGGTCCGCCTCGTTGGCCCGGTCGGTGTCGGCGCCGGTCAGCGGTTCGTCGCGGTCCGGGGCGAGGTCCGCGAGCTGTTCGGCCGTGTCGGCCTCCGGCGCCTCGACGCCGTACTCCACGCCTTCGCGGGCGTCGTCGGCTTCCTCGAGCGTCTCGGGATCGGTGGGGTCTGTGACCATGGCTGGGCTCCCTTTCTGCGAACGCCCCCGGAGCATGCGGGGACCATGTACGGGTGCCCTGGGTACGAGCCTAGGAGACACCCGATCCGGACGCCACGCGATCCGCGGTCGGCCCGCGCCGCGGCGCGCACGCGACGGAGCGGGCCTGTGACCGCCGACACAAGGGGCCCGGCGTGATCACCTCGTAACATTGCCGCATGTCTTCGACCGACCTGCCGTCCGCGGCGCCCGTGCCCCCCGTGCCCCCCGCGACCGGACTTTCCGAGGCGGCCGCCGTGCGGGTCGCCGAGGGCGAGCGCCTCAGGTCGGTCGAGCTCCCGGGCGTCACCCTGTCCGTGCGGGCGAGGCCGGCGGCGCGCGAAGGGCTGCCGCCCGCGCTGCACATCCACGGGCTCGGAGGGTCGTCGCAGAACTGGTCGTCGCTGATGCCCCTCCTGGAGGACGTCGTCGACAGCGAGGCCGTCGACCTCCCGGGCTTCGGCGACTCGCCGCCCCCGGCCGACGGCGACTACTCGGTCTCGGCGCACGCGCGCGCGGTGATCCGCTACCTCGACGCCACCGGACGCGGCCCCGTGCACCTCCTCGGCAACTCGCTCGGCGGCGCGGTCGCCACCCGGATCGCCGCCGTGCGTCCCGACCTCGTCCGCACCCTCACGCTCGTCTCCCCGGCCCTTCCCGAGCTGCGCGTGCAGCGCACCGCCGTACCGACGGGGCTGCTGGCGCTGCCTGGGGTGGCCCGGCTGTTCACCCGGGCCACCCGGGGATGGACGGCGGAACAGCGCGTCCGGGGTGTCGTGGCACTCTGCTACGGGGACCCCGGGCAGGTGTCTCCGGAGGCGTTCCGCCACGCCGTGCAGGAGATGGAACGGCGGCTGCGGCTGCCGTACTTCTGGGACGCCATGGCCCGCTCCGCGCGGGGACTCGTCAACGCGTACACCCTCGGCGGCCAGCACGGACTGTGGCGCCAGGCCGAGCGGGTGCTCGCGCCGACCCTGCTGCTGTACGGCGGCCGGGACCGGCTCGTCGGCTTCCGGATGGCCGGGCGCGCGGCCCGCGCGTTCCGCGACTCCCGACTGGTCACCCTGCCCGACGCGGGGCACGTGGCGATGATGGAATGCCCCGGGGCGGTGGCCGCCGCTTTCCGCGAACTCCTTTCGGATGCAACGGATTCGGCGGAGAAGGGGGATACTTTGGAGCCGGGCGCGACGGGCGCTCCGGACTCGGCCGCCGGCACCGCCGCGGACGAGGCCGTCGACGGCGGGGGCACCGCCGAGAACCCGAGGGGCTGAGGCGCGACGTGGGACGCCACAGCCGTCGTGGACCCGCACCCAGGGGCGACGCCCGCCCGGCGCGGGGGACGACGCCCCCCGAGCAGGGAGCGGCCTCCGACGGAACCGGCGCGTACGGCTCTCCCGGCCCGTACGGCGCATACGGTCCGCCCGGTCCGTACGGTCCGCCCGGGCGGGGCGCACAGGAGGGCGGCCCGACCGCGGGGCCGGGGGCCCCGGCCCACGGCGCACGGCCACCGCGGGACCGGTTCCCGGACGGGACACCGGCGCGTGGAGCGCTCCGCCCGACCGACGGCACCCCCGCCCACGGCGTACCGCGAGCCCGCGGCGGCCATCCCGAGCAGCGGGAACCCGGCGGCGGCTGGGGCGAGCGAGAAGAGCGGAGCACGGACCCCGGGCCGGCCGGCAGGGCGGCCGTGCCCCTGCCGCGACAGCGCCAGGCGCCCCCCGAGGGGCCGCGCGGACCACAGGGCCCGCGGAAGCGGCGGGGCCC
>NZ_LIRG01000076.1 GCF_001419695.1 Streptomyces prasinopilosus | reverse complement strand
AGGTCCCCGGCCCGGCGGGCCAGCGCGACCAGCGCCTCCAGGTCGCACCCGGCGGCCACCTGCACGGCCATCGCCGCCACCGCCTCCACCGCGTCGTCCCGCCGCTCGGCGACCGGCACCAGCCCCAGGTGCCGCGACGGCGTGCCGACCCGCGGAGCCCGCCGCACCACGCCGAGCACCGGCACCCCCGACGACTCCAACGCCTCCCGCAGCAGCGCCTCGTGACGGTCCGACGCGACCTTGTTGAGGATCACGCCCCCGATCCGCACCTCCGGATCCCACGTCACGAACCCGTGCACCAGCGCCGCCACCGACCGGGACTGCGACGACGCGTCCACGACCAGCACCACCGGCGCCCGCAGCAGCTTCGCCACCTGGGCCGTGGACGCCAGCTCCTCCTGCCCCGCGGCCCCGTCGTACAGCCCCATCACGCCCTCGACGACCGCGATGTCGCAGCCGCGCGCCCCGTGCAGGAACAGCGGGCCGACCAGGCCGGGCCCGCACAGGTACGCGTCCAGGTTGCGCCCCACGCGCCCGGTGGCCAGCGAGTGGTACCCGGGGTCGATGTAGTCCGGCCCGACCTTGTGCGGGGACACGGCCAGGCCCCGCGCGGCGAGCGCGGCCATCAGCCCCGTGGCGACGGTGGTCTTGCCGCTGCCCGAGGAGGGCGCGGCGACGACCAGCCGGGGCACGGACGACGCGGACGTCACCACTCGATGCCCCTCTGCCCCTTCTGCCCCGCGTCCATCGGGTGCTTCACCTTGGACATGTCGGTCACGAGGTCGGCGAAGTCCACGAGCTTGTCCGGCGCGTTCCGCCCGGTGATCACGACGTGCTGGGTCCCGGGCCGATCGCGCAGCACCGACACGACCTCGTCGGTGTCGACCCAGCCCCAGTGCATCGGGTACGCGAACTCGTCCAGCACGTACAGCCGGTACGTCTCGGCGGCCAGGTCCCGCTTGACCTGCTCCCAGCCCTCCCGGGCCTTCTCCTCGTTGTCGAGCTGGTCGTCCCGCTGCACCCAGGACCAGCCCTCGCCCATCTTGTGCCAGTCGACGCTGCCGCCCTCGCCGGAGGCGCCGAGCACCCGCAGCGCGTTCTCCTCGCCGACCTTCCACTTCGCCGACTTGACGAACTGGAACACCCCGACCGGCCAGCCCTGGTTCCAGGCCCGCAGCGCCAGCCCGAAGGCGGCCGTGGACTTGCCCTTCCCGACGCCCGTGTGCACCATCACCAGCGGCCGGTTGCGCCGCTGACGCGTCGTCAGCCCGTCCTGCGGTACGACACTCGGCTGTCCCTTCGGCATTACGCCGCCCTCCTCGTTCTGGCCCCCTGCACATCCCTGACCACCCCGGCGATCGAGTCCGCCCGCAGCTCGGCGGGCGTCACCGCCGTACCGCCCAGCTCGTCCGCGAGCCGCCCCGCCAGACCCAGGCGCACCGGTCCCGCCTCGCAGTCCACGACCACGCAGGCCGTCCCCTCGGCCGCCAGCAGCCGCGCCGCCCGCCCGGCCAGGGCGACCGGCTGCGGGCCACCGGTGGCCCGCCCGTCGGTCACCACCACGACCAGCGGCCGCCGCGCCGGGTCCCGCAGCCGCTCCACGCGCAGCACCTCGTGCGCCCTGAGCAGCCCCGCCGCCAGCGGCGTACGCCCCCCGGTCGGCAGCGACTCCAGGCGGGCCGCCGCCACGTCCACGGACGAGGTCGGCGGCAGCGCCACCTCGGCGGCCGTCCCGCGGAAGGTCACCAGCCCCACCTTGTCCCGCCGCCGGTAGGCGTCGAGCAGCAGCGACAGCACGGCACCCTTCACGGCGCCCATCCGCTGCCGCGCGGCCATCGATCCGGAGGCGTCGACCACGAACAGCACGAGATTGGACTCGTGGCCCTCCCGCACCGCCTGCCGGAGGTCGTCCCGCCGGACCACCAGCCCCGGGCCGCCGCGCCCGCGCGCCCGCTGGTGCGGTGCCGCAGCCCGCACGGTGGCGGTCAGGTGCAGCTTGGTCAGCGCCCCCCGGGGGCGGTGCGCCCCCGTGGTCCGTCCGCGTTCGGTCCTCGCCCGCGACCGCCGTCCGGCGGCCCCCTCGCCGACACCGGGGACGCTCAGCACCTTCGTGCGGAACGGCTCGGAAGCCCGCGCCGGGGCCCGCCCGCCCGCGCCGCCGGGTCCCGCCTGCGGCCTTCCGTCCCCGTCGGACCCGGGCCGCGCGGCGGCGTCACCGTCGCCCGGCGGGCCGCCCTCGGGCTCCGGCTGCCCGCCGGGGCCGCCGGGACCCGGCCCGTCGTCGTCGCCGTCCCCGTCGCCCTCCGCCCCGTCCCCGTCCTGCCCGCCGAACTGCTCCAGCGTCTCGTCCAGCCTGTCCTCGTCGAGCCCCGGCGCGTCGAACGGGTTGCGCCGCCGCCGGTGGGGGAGGGCCAGCAGCGCGGCCTGCCGCACGTCCTCGGCCAGGACGTCCGTCCGCCCGGCCCAGGCCGCCAGCGCCGTCGCGGTGCGCGCCATCACGATGTCGGCCCGCATCCCGTCCACCTCGAAGGCGGCGCAGGTCGCCGCGATCTGCCGCAGCGCCGCGTCGCCCAGCCGCACCGACGGCAGCAGGTCCCGCGCCGCCGTGATCCGCTGCCGCACGGCGGCCTCCTCGCCGGCCCAGCGCGCGGCGAACTCCTCCGGGGCGTCGTCGTAGGCCAGCCTGCGCCGCACGACCTCCACCCGCTGGTCCGGCTCCCGCGAGGCCTTGACCTCCACGGTCAGCCCGAACCGGTCCAGCAGCTGGGGGCGCAGCTCGCCCTCCTCGGGGTTCATGGTCCCCACGAGCAGGAAGCGCGCCGCGTGCCGTACGGAGACACCCTCGCGCTCGACGTACGAGGCGCCCATGGCGGCCGCGTCCAGCAGCAGGTCGACGAGGTGGTCGTTCAGGAGGTTGACCTCGTCGACGTACAGGATGCCCCGGTGGGCGTCCGCGAGCAGGCCCGGTTCGAAGGCCTTCACGCCCTCCGCGAGCGCCCGCTCGATGTCGAGGGCGCCCACCAGCCGGTCCTCGGAGGCGCCGACCGGGAGCTCGACGAGCGCCGTGGGGCGCCGCGCCCCGGGACGGGACTCGTGCGGCCCGTCGGGGCACGACGGGTCCGGGGCGGCGGGGTCGCAGGAGAACCGGCAGCCGGGCACCACCTCGGTCTCCGGCATCAGCGCGGCCAGCGCCCTGACGGCCGTCGACTTCGCGGTCCCCTTCTCCCCCCGCACGAGGACGCCGCCCACCCGGGGCGACACCGCGTTCAGCAGCAGGGCCAGCCGCAGGTCGTCCTGTCCGACGACGGCGGTGAAGGGATAGGGCGTACTCACGCGGTGATCACTCCTTCGGATGGTGTCCGACTGTCCGGCCCGGCCCCGGGCCGCGGGGCCGCCGGGACCGGGGCCCCTCCCGCGCCGGCACGGGGGCCGCACTCTTGGCGCCCCGCCGCCGGGTCGGCGGCGGGCGGCGGCACGGCGCTCACGCGGGCGCTCCCGGCGGAACGAACGGCAGTCCCGGCGGGGCGCCGGACTCGATGAGCCGCCACAGCGCGTCCGTGTCCGCGTGCTGTTCGATCAGATCGCCGAGCCGGTCGAGCCGCTCCTCGCGCAGCGCGGCGAACGAGGTGCCCGGGGCCGGGACGAAACGGCGTCCCGCGGCGGCGGCCACCTCGCGCAGGAAGGCCCGGCGGAAGCCGTCCGACTCCAGCGCACCGTGCCAGTGCGTGCCCCGGGTCTGCCCGACCCGGCAGCCGTCCAGGCCGTGCCCGCCGTCGTCGGAGAAGAACGCCTCGCCGCCCCGCACGTCGGCGACCCCGTGATGGATCTCGTAGCCCTCGACGTGCTCGCCGAGGGCCTTCCCGGCGGGCCGCCCGAGCGTCTTCTCCCGCGCGAACCGCACCCGCACGGGCAGGATCCCGAGCCCGTCGACCCGGCCGGCGCGGCTCTCCACGTCGTCCTCGATGCGCTCGCCGAGGAGCTGGTAGCCCCCGCAGATCCCGAGCACGGGCCGCCCCTCGGCCGCCCGCCGCAGCAGGGCGTCCGCGAGCCCGCGCTCCCGCAGCCACCCGAGGGCCCGTACGGTGCCGCGGGTGCCCGGCACCACCACGAGATCGGCGTCGGCCAGTTCCTCGGGCCGGTCCACGAAGCGGACCACGACGCCCGGCTCCGCGGCCAGCGCGTCCACGTCCGTGAAGTTGGACATCAGCGGCACCGCGCACACGGCGACCCGCAGCACGTCCTCGCCGGCCGGCGCGGTGACCGCGGACTCCCGTACGGCGCCCCGCAGGGACACCGACAGCCCGTCCTCCTCGTCGATGCCGAGCCCGTGCCGGAAGGGCAGCACCCCGTACGTGCGCCGCCCGGTCAGACCGTGCAGCATGTCCAGGCCCGGCTCCAGCAGCGAGACGTCGCCCCGGAACTTGTTCACCAGGAAGCCGGAGACCAGCTCCTGGTCCTCGCGCGACAGCAGCGCCACGGTGCCGAAGAAGGAGGCGAAGACCCCGCCGCGGTCGATGTCGCCGACGACGAGGACGGGGAGCGAGGCGTTCCTGGCGATCCCCATGTTGACGATGTCGGTGCGCCGCAGGTTGATCTCGGCCGGACTGCCGGCCCCCTCGCAGATCACCGCGTCGTACGTGGCCCGCAGCTGCGCGAGGGAGTCCAGCACCGTGTCCAGCAGCCGCTGCTGCCGCCCGCCGTGGTAGCCGCGCGCGCTCATCTCGCCGACCGGCCGGCCCAGCAGCACGACCTGGCTGCTGCGCTCCCCGCCCGGCTTGAGCAGCACCGGGTTCATCAGCGCGGTCGGCTCGATCCGGCAGGCCTGGGCCTGCATGGCCTGCGCCCGCCCGATCTCGGCGCCCTCCCGCGTCACGAACGAGTTCAGCGACATGTTCTGCGCCTTGAACGGCGCGACCTTCACGCCCTGCCGCGCCAGCCACCGGCAGATCCCGGCGGTCACCACGCTCTTGCCGGCGTCCGACGTCGTGCCGGCGACCAGCAGCCCGCCACCCGTCCTCCCGGTCGTCGTACCGCCCGCCGCGCCGTACGCGCCCGTCATGCCGCACGCCCCTTTCCACGCGCCCCGGACAGGGCCCGGGCGACGGCCCGCGCCCCGATGCGCGCGGCGACGCCGGCGCCGAGTGCCAGCCAGCCGACGCGCCGCGAGAGCCGTACCGCGCGGTCGATGTCCGCCACGCTCACGGCACGGCCGCCGCCGTTGAGGACGGGCCGGTGCTCGACCCGCCCGGCGTAGGACAGCGTCCCGCCGAGCCGCACGCCGAGCGCGCCCGCGAAGGACGCCTCCACGGGCCCGGCGTTGGGACTCGGATGCTTCGCGGCGTCCGCGCGCCACGCCAGGACGGCACCCCGCGGATCCGGCCCGGCGACCGCGGCGAGCACGGCGGTCAGCCGCGCCCCGGGCCACCCGGCGACGTCGTCGAGGCGCGCGGAGGCCCAGCCGTACCGCAGGTGGCGGGGCGACTTGTGGCCGACCATGGCGTCCAGGGTGTTGACGGCCCGGAACCCGAGCAGCCCCGGCACCCCGGCGACGGCGCCCCACACCAGGGCGCCCACCACGGCGTCGGAGGTGTTCTCGGCGACGGACTCCACGACCGCGCGGGCGATCCCGTCGGCGTCCAGCGCCTGCGGGTCCCGCCCGCACAGGTGCGGCAGCCGCGCCCGCGCCGCCTCGATCCCCTCGGCGGTCCCGGACTCCAGGGCGCGCCCGACGGCGCGGGCCTCCCGGGCCAGCGACGTCCCCCCGACGACGGCCCAGGTGGCCGCGCCGGTCAGGGCGACGGAGGCGGCGGGGGAGGAGCGTACGCAGCGGGCGGCCAGGCTGCCCAGGGCGACGGCCCCGCCGACGCAGACGGCGGTGTGCAGCGCGCCCCGGCCCCGGTCGTCCTGCCACAGAACCCGTTCCACGGCAGCCGCGGCCCGCCCGAAGACGGCGACCGGATGCCCTCGGCGGGGATCGCCGAGCAGCAGGTCGCCGAGGAGGCCGGCGGCGGCGCCGTACGCGAACTCGCGATCGGCACGCATGGGTTCAGCCGGTGGGGGATCCGGCGGGAGTGATCGCCCCGAGCCGGGGCGGAGCAGCGCTGGTCGACCTCGACAGGCAGCCGGGCATGGCGGTATGTCCTCACTCAGGGTGTCCACGCCCTGGTTCGACGAGACCGGCGGTGGGAGTTCCTGGCTCCCGGGGTCGTTCACCCCGGTGACAGTGGCGGGACCGCGCCGGATTCGCACCGGCTTCCTCTCCTGCCGCCGTAATGGCTCCGGCAGTCCACCACGGTCCGGAAGAACCGTCAACTTGCCGTTGACCTGCGGGGCTGAAGTGTGCTGAGGCCCACAGGGGGAGTTCCGGAGGGGGAACCGCGCCGGGGGCCCGCCGCGGGACGGGATGGTCCGGGAACGGCGGAACGGGCGGCACGGGGGCACCGTGCGCCCCGCACCGCCCGCCCGCCGGACGGCACGACCCCGACCGGAACACCGGTCGGGGTCGCGCTCCCGCGTCACACGCCGCCGGCCGCGCCGGACGGCCGCCGGGCGGGGGTCAGGCCATGATCAGGTAGATCCCGTACGCCACCGCCGCCGCGCAGGCCGCGAAGCAGGCGTAGGCGCCGGTGACCGCCAGGACCGCGGACTGGCCCTGGGCCGCCGCCCGCTCACGGCGGGACAGACCGGTGATGCCCAGGGTGAACAGGGCCACCAGGGCCACGGTGACCACGAGGCTGACGCCGAAGACGGAACCGAGGGCCGCCCAGTCGATCTTCATGGTGCTCTTCTCCTACGTGTCTTCCTGGGGCTCAGACCGTGGTCTTGGCCGGAGGGGCCATCGGGTCGGTGGGGGCCGGGATGGTGGCCGAGAGCTCCTCGGCCACGAGACCCGAGGGCGGGGGGGCCACCGCGGCCATGGCCGCGGT
>NZ_LIRG01000759.1 GCF_001419695.1 Streptomyces prasinopilosus | reverse complement strand
CCCGCCGGGCCGCCGGGTGCCGGGTGGCCGCGCGGGAGGCGCCCCCGCCCCGGGCACCGGCCCCGGAGCGGGTGACGAGGTGCCGGAAGAGTCCCCCGCGGAGGGCTTCCCGTCCGCCGGGCCGTCCACCGTGCCGTGCGCCGGGCCGCCGTCCGCCTCGTTCACCGTGTCCGCCGCCGAGTCGAAGCGGTCGTCCAGGGAATCGGATGCGGGCGCGGGACCCGTGTCGCCGGGGGCGCCGTCGTACAACTGCCCCCACCAGGCGTCCTCGTGACCGGTGGGCCTGCCTCCCTGCTCGCTCATACCCTGGATTGTCCACCGCGCGGGCCCGATGGGAACGGGGCATCGGGAAATCCGTTGCCGGTTCCGTGCGGCACGCGGCCCGCCGGCCGCCCGGGGTGCGCGAAGGCGCGTCGGCCCGGGGCGAGGGGCCGGTGCGAGGGCCGGTCCGCGTCACCCCGCACCTGGTCTGCGCCTCCCGCCGTCCTCCGGCACCCTGGACGCATGGGAGCGTGGGACCTCCTGCTGACCGGGCTGGTGATCCTGTTCGGTCTGTGCGGAGTGCTGCTGCCCGGGGTCCCGGGGTCGTGGCTGGTGTGGGCCGCGATCCTGTGGTGGGCACTGAAGGATCCGCGGCCCGTGGCGTGGGGGGTGCTCGTCGGGACGACGGTCGTCCTGTTCCTCTCCCAGGTGGTCCGCTGGACCCTGCCGTCCCGCCGGCCGCGGGCCGGCGGGGCCGACGGGGCCGACGGCCGGGTGCTGGCGTACGCGGGTGCGGGAGCGTTCCTGGGCTTCGTCCTGGTGCCCGTGCTGGGCGCGGCCCCGGGCTTCGTGGCCGGTGTCTACGCCTGCGAGCGGATGCGCCTGGGCCGCCACGGGGAAGCCGTGGCGGCGACGCGTACGGTGATGCGCTCGGGCGGCTGGGGCGTACTGACCGAGTTGTTCACCTGCCTGCTGATCACGGCGGCGTGGCTCGGCGCGGTGTTCTGGGGCTGAAGCCCTCCCGGCTCCGGTCCCCGCCTCCGGTCAGGGGCGGAGCACTCCTTCGTGGGTGAGCAGGTGGATCTTGCGGTCCAGGCCGCCCGCGTATCCGGTCAGCGACCCGTCGGCGCCGATCACCCGGTGGCAGGGGCGCACGATCAGCAGCGGGTTCGCGCCGATCGCCCCGCCGACGGCCCGTACGGCGGCCCGGGGGGCGCCGATCCGTGCGGCGATCTCGCCGTAGGACACGGTCTCCCCGTGGGGGATGTCGTCGAGCGCGGCCCAGACCTTCTCCCGGAAGGGGGTGCCGGCGGCGGACAGCGGCAGCCGGAAGTCCTTGAGCTCGCCGGCGAAGTACGCGGCGAGCTGCTCCTCGGCCGCGCGGAACGGTCCCGGGTCCTGCCGCCAGTCGTCCCGCACGGCGCGCCCGCCCTTCTGCCCGGGCACGGAGAGCGAGGTCAGCGCCCCGTCCGGGCCGGCGGTGAGCAGCAGCGTGCCGAGAGGGCTCTCGACACGGGTCCAGTAGGTGTCCGCGGCAGCCGTACCGCTGGTCGTCGTGCCGGTCGTCGTGTTCGTCGTGAGGGGTGCCGTGGTGGGTGTCATGGTGTTCATGGGTACTCCAACTCCCCTGCTGCGCGCAGGTGGTTCAGGGCGTATGAGCGCCAGGGGCGCCAGCTGTCGGGCATGTCGGGGGCGGGCGGGGCCACGTCCGGGTCGCCGAGGGCACGGGTGCGGATCACGGCGACGGTGCGGGCGTCCAGGCCCGGGACGCCGTACAGGGCGTCAGCGGCCGCGTCCCGGTCGGCGCCGGGGTCGAGGCGTACGGTGCCGTCGGCGAGGGCGGTGGTGAGCGCGCCCAGGGTGCCTCCGGGTACGGCGCCGGCGAGGGCGGCCGGTTCGGGGAAGAGGTGGGTGAGGGTGCCGCAGGGGGCGTCGAGGGCCTTGCCGTACCGCTGGACCAGCCGGGCGGCCCGGTCGCGGCCGACCAGGGCCCGTACCGCGAGTTCGTCGGGGTCGGCGGTGCCCGGGGAGCGCAGTCCCGGGCGGGCGGCGACCAGCGGGGCGAGCCGCGCGTCGGCGCCGAGCCGTTCGTCGACGGCGTACGGGTCCGCGTCCAGGTCGAACAGGCGGCGCAGCCGCTGTACGGCGGTGGTCAGGTCGCGGAGGTCGGTGAGGTGGATCCGGGCGTCGAGCCAGCCGCCGGGGCGGGTGCCGGAGCCGGTGCGCGCGGTGCCGGGGCGTTCGTCGACGGCGGTGATGCCGGTGCCGTACGGGAGGCGCAGGGTGCGCTGGTGGGTGCGGGCGCCCCGGACGCCGGTGACCTCCTCGATGCCCTCGACGGCCTCGCGTTCCAGCAGGTCGAAGACGGGGCCGGGCTGGTACGGGCCGCGGTGGGCGAGGCGCAGGGAGATGCCGGCGGTGGGAGTGGGGGTGGCG
>NZ_LIRG01000758.1 GCF_001419695.1 Streptomyces prasinopilosus | reverse complement strand
CGGCTGCGCGAGCGGGGCCGCCGGGTCGAACTGCTCGACGGCGACGAGATCCGCGAGTTCCTCTCCGCGGGCCTCGGCTTCAGCCGCGAGGACCGGCACACCAACGTGCAGCGCATCGGATTCGTCGCCGAACTGCTCGCCCGCAACGGCGTCACCGCGCTCGTCCCGGTCATCGCGCCCTACGCGGACAGCCGGGACGCCGTGCGCAAGCGGCACGGGGCGAACGGCACGCCGTACGTCGAGGTGCACGTGGCGACCCCCCTCGAGGTGTGCTCCGCACGCGACGTGAAGGGGCTGTACGCCAAGCAGGCCGCGGGCGAACTCACCGGGCTGACCGGCGTGGACGACCCGTACGAGGCTCCCGTCTCCCCCGATCTGCGCATCGAGTCGCAGCACCAGACCGTCGGGGAGTCCGCCGCGGCGGTGCACGCCCTGCTGACCGAAAGGGGACTGGCATGACCACCGTGGCCACGGTCGCGACCGGCGGCGAGGGCACCGACAGCCCGTACGCCCTCTCCCACCTCGACGCCCTCGAGTCGGAGGCGGTGCACATCTTCCGCGAGGTCGCGGGCGAGTTCGAGAACCCGGTGATCCTGTTCTCCGGCGGCAAGGACTCCATCCTGATGCTGCACCTGGCGCTGAAGGCGTTCGCGCCGGCGCCGGTCCCGTTCTCGCTGCTGCACGTCGACACCGGGCACAACTTCCCCGAGGTCCTCGACTACCGCGACCGCACGGTCGCCCGGCACGGGCTGCGGCTGCACGTCGCCTCGGTGCAGGACTACATCGACCGCGGTGTGCTGCGCGAGCGCCCCGACGGCACCCGCAACCCGCTGCAGACGGTGCCGCTCACCGAGAAGATCGCCGCCGAGAAGTTCGACGCCGTGTTCGGCGGCGGCCGGCGCGACGAGGAGAAGGCCCGCGCCAAGGAGCGGGTGTTCTCGCTGCGCGACGAGTTCTCCCAGTGGAACCCGCGCCGTCAGCGGCCCGAGCTGTGGAACCTCTACAACGGCCGGCACGCGCCCGGTGAGCACGTCCGGGTCTTCCCGCTGTCCAACTGGACCGAGCTGGACGTGTGGCAGTACATCGCCCGCGAGGGCATCGAACTGCCGGAGATCTACTACGCCCACCACCGCGAGGTGTTCCAGCGGGGCGGCATGTGGCTGACCGCCGGCGAGTGGGGCGGCCCCAAGGACGGCGAGAGGGTCGAGAGGCGGCTGGTGCGCTACCGCACGGTGGGCGACATGTCCTGCACCGGCGCGGTCGACTCCGGGGCCGACACCATCGAGAAGGTGATCACCGAGATCGCCGCCTCCCGGCTGACCGAGCGCGGGGCCACCCGCGCCGACGACAAGCTCTCCGAGGCCGCGATGGAAGACCGCAAGCGCGAGGGGTACTTCTAGACATGAGCACGATCACGAGTGAGGCGCTCGCGGAGACCACCCTGCTGCGGTTCGCCACCGCCGGTTCCGTCGACGACGGCAAGTCCACCCTGGTGGGCCGGCTGCTGCACGACTCCAAGTCGGTCCTCACCGACCAGCTGGAGGCCGTGGAGCGGGTGTCGGCGAGCCGGGGCCAGGAGGCTCCCGACCTCGCCCTGCTCACCGACGGGCTGCGGGCCGAACGGGAACAGGGCATCACCATCGACGTGGCGTACCGCTACTTCGCCACGCCGCGGCGGCGGTTCATCCTCGCCGACACGCCGGGCCACGTGCAGTACACCCGCAACATGGTCACCGGTGCCTCCACCGCGGAACTGACCGTCATCCTCGTCGACGCCCGCAACGGCGTGGTCGAGCAGACCCGGCGGCACGCGGCCATCGCCGCCCTGCTGCGCGTGCCCCACGTCGTGCTCGCCGTCAACAAGATGGACCTGGTGGACTACGAGGAGGCCGTGTTCGCGCGGATCGCCGAGGAGTTCACGGCGTACGCGACGGAGCTGGGCGTCCCGGAGGTCACCGCGGTCCCCATCTCGGCGCTCGTCGGCGACAACGTCGTGGAGCCGTCCGCGCACATGGACTGGTACGGCGGGCCGACGGTGCTGGAGCACCTGGAGACGGTGCCGGTCAGCCACGACCTGGCGCACTGCCACGCCCGGCTGCCGGTGCAGTACGTGATCCGGCCGCAGAACGCCGAGCACCCCGACTACCGGGGGTACGCCGGCCAGATCGCCGCGGGCACCTTCCGCGTCGGCGACGAGGTGACCGTGCTGCCGTCCGGCCGGACCACCACGATCACCGGGATCGACCTGCTGGGCACGCCCGTCGAGGCGGCCTGGACGCCGCAGTCGGTGACGCTGCTGCTG
Source organism: Streptomyces prasinopilosus (assembly GCF_001419695.1). GTDB lineage: Bacteria > Actinomycetota > Actinomycetes > Streptomycetales > Streptomycetaceae > Streptomyces > Streptomyces prasinopilosus. Next base: position 493 of record NZ_LIRG01000758.1, on the reverse strand, counting down.
GCGGACGACATCGACATCTCCCGCGGCGACCTGCTCGTCCCGAGCAAGGACGCCCCGGCCACCACCCAGGACGTCGAGGCCACCGTCTGCCACGTCGCCGACCAGCCGCTGACGGTCGGCCACCGGGTGCTGCTCAAGCACGGCACCCGCACGGTCAAGGCGATCGTGAAGGACATCCCGGCCCGGCTGACGCTGGACGACCTGTCGCTGCACCCGCACCCCGGCACGCTCGTCGCCAACGACATCGGCCGGGTGAAGATCCGTACCGCCGAGCCGCTGCCGGCCGACTCGTACGCGGACTCGCGGCGCACCGGGTCGTTCATCCTGATCGACCCGAACGACGGCACCACGCTCACCGCGGGCATGGCCGGCGAGTCCTTCGCCGCACCGGACCCGGTCAAGGACGCGGCCGAGGACGACGGATGGGACTTCTGACCATGGAGTTCCCCGTGCCCACGACGTCCGCGGCGGGACCGCCGAGGACGTCGTGGGC
>NZ_LIRG01000757.1 GCF_001419695.1 Streptomyces prasinopilosus | reverse complement strand
CCGGCCGGCCAGGACGGCGTCGTTGATCCGGCCCACGGGACCGGCCAGCCGCGTCTCGCCCGGGCGGGCCGGATCGACACGGCGGCGCGCCTGGCCGGGGAGACGGTGGCCGAGGCCTCGCGGACGCTGGGCCCCGAGCACCCCGAGGTGCTCCGGCTGCGCGAGCTGACCGCGTACATCGCCTACCTCGGCGACGAGCCGCTGCACGCCTTCCGGCTCTCCCTCGACCTCGCCGCGATCCACCGCCGGGCGGGCGACGCGGAGGCCGCCTACGACGGCGTCCGCAGCGCGGAGGCAGCCTGGCGCGCGGTACGCGACCCGCTGCGCGGGCTGGAACTGGGACGCGACCTGATCGCGCTGTGGACCGCGCTGGCCGCCGAGGACGGCCCGGCCGCCGACGAGACCGAGGAACTGGACTCCGCCCGCGCCCGCATGGGCCGCCTGACCGACCGCGCCCGCGCCCAGCACGGGTGAGCGCGTCAGTGCACGCAGTACTCGTTGCCCTCCGGGTCCGTCATCACGCACCATGAACCGGCCGGTTCGCGCACGTGCCGGAGGACCTTCGCGCCGAGCCGCTCCAGCCGCCGCACCTCCTCCTCGCGGCGCCCCTCGCCGGGGTGCAGGTCGAGGTGGAGCCGGTTCTTGACCGTCTTCACCTCCGGCACCCGCTGGAAGAGCAGCCGCCGCCCCAGCCCCGTACCGCTCTCCTCCTCGTACGGGTCGTCGGGGTGCCGCACCGCGATCAGGTCCCGGAAGGCGCGCCGGCCGCGGTGCTCGACGGTGAGGTCGGCCGGCACGGCGCCCAGGCCGAGCAGTCTCTCGACGAGCGGGCCGTTGTCCTCGACCGTGTACCCGAGGGCGGCGGCCCAGAAGTCGGCCTGCGCGTGGGGGTCGACCGCGTCGATGACGAGCTTCCAGTGAAGGGGCGCGACGGGCGCGCCAGAAGCCTCACGGGTCTCCTGGGTCTCGCGGTTCTCGGGGGCCCCGGACGGACCGGGTGCGGGTGATGCCGGTGGCTGCGTCATGGAGCCATTCAACGCGCCGGGAGGCGTCAGGGCCCGATCTTCGGCGCGTCCACCGTGTTCACCGCGTCCACCGTGCCCGCGGGCTCCACCCTGCCCGCCGGCTTCGCCGTGGCCGAGGGGTCCGCGGGGCCGACCACCGGGCCGGCCGCCGCCGCTGCCGCGGCCGCCTTCGCCCGCTCCCTGGTGAGCACGCGGGCGGTGCGGCGGGCGGTGCGCAGCGCGTCCCAGGTCAGCAGCATGAGCGCCAGCCACACCAGGGCGAACCCGGCCCAGCGCTCGGGCGGCATGGCCTCCTTGAAGTAGAGGATGCCGAGCAGGAACTGGAACACCGGGGCCAGATACTGGAGCAGCCCCATCGTGGACAGCGGCACACGGATCGCGGCGGCGCCGAAGCAGACCAGGGGGAGCGCGGTGACGATCCCGGTGGCGGCGAGCAGCGCCGCGTGTCCCGCGCCCTCGGTGCCGAACGTGGAGTCGCCCCGGCTGCCCAGCCACAGCAGATAGCCGAGCGCGGGCAGGAACTGGACGGCCGTCTCGGCGGCCAGCGACTCGATGCCGCCGAGGTTGACCTTCTTCTTCACCAGGCCGTAGACCGCGAAGGAGAAGGCGAGGCAGAGCGAGATCCACGGCGGGCGGCCGTAGCCGACGGTGAGGACGACCACCGCGGCGAAACCGACCCCGACCGCCGTCCACTGCACGGGCCGCAGCCGTTCCTTCAGCAGCAGCACGCCGATGGCGATGGTGACCAGCGGGTTGATGAAGTAGCCGAGGGAGGCCTCGACGACGTGCCCGGAGTTCACCGACCAGATGTACACGCCCCAGTTCACGGTGATGACCGCCGCGGCGACCGTGATCAGGGCCAGCCTGCGGGGCTGCCGCAGCAGTTCCCCGAGCCAGGCCCAGCGGCGTACGAAGAGCAGGGCGACGCCCACGAAGAACAGCGACCAGACCATCCGGTGGGCCAGGATCTCCACGGCCCCCGCGGGCTTGAGCAGGGGCCAGAAGAGGGGGACGAGCCCCCACATGCCGTACGCCGCGAAGCCGTTCAGCAGTCCCTTGCGCCGCTCGCCGGCCGACTTCTCGGTCACGGGCCCTCCTTCTCACCTGATGCACCGGACGCACTCGACGCGTCCGGCGCGTCCGGCGCGTGCCCTGCCGCGAACGACACCCGACGCCCGCCCGGACGACGGTAACGCCGGACGCCCCTGCGTGTCA
>NZ_LIRG01000756.1 GCF_001419695.1 Streptomyces prasinopilosus | reverse complement strand
TCGACGCCGTGGAGCACACCGTCCGGCGCATGGCGGAGGACGACACCGAAGGCCTCGTGTTCCGCGACGCGGACGGCCACGGCTATGACGCGGACGGCCGGCCCGTCGACGCGGGCGGGTGCCGGTGAGCGCGTACGCCATCCGGTACGTGGACCGCGCGGCGGCCCGCAAGGCCGCCTTACCGGACGCGCAGCGCACCTCGCTCGAGGACCTCGAGAAGCTGCTCACGCTCGACCCGTTCGGCCCGCCGGCCCTCAGCAACCGCGACAACAGCTGGTCGGCGGCCTTCCGGGGCGGCTTCGTCACCCACGTCGTCTCCCACCGCCACGTCGTCGTCAACGTCATCGACCTCGTGGCCCTCTGACGCCAGAGCGTCGTTTCTCCCCCGATCGGGTGAGCAGGAGCCGTATCCCCTGGTCAGCCGTATCCCCGCACCTACCGTGATCGCGTTGCTTGTGCCCTGGGCACGCTCAGCCCACACTTGAGGAGGTGACGTCACCATGACCGCTCTTGTGTACGAGAGGCCCGAAACCATGTCTGAGATCAGGACCGCGGCCGGGCCGGAGAACGGAACCGGGAACGGGCCCGACCTGGACGAGGTCGTGTGGCAGGCATGGAAGGCCGTGGAACTCCCGGAGGGCTACCGCGCCGAGATCATCGAGGGAGCCATCGAGGTGTCGCCCACCGGCCGCCTGTCCCACGCCCGGATCGCCAATCGGCTGCGCAACGCGCTGGTGCGGTTCCTGGGAGAGGGCGCGTACTCGGCGTACCAGGACGCCAACGTCATCTTCCGGCACAAGGGATGGGTCCCCGATGTCTTCGTCGCACCCGAGGACCTGGAGCCGTACGCGGACGAGGACGGACTCGGTGTCGACGCGGCGGCGGTTCGCCTGGTGGTCGAGGTGGTCTCTCCCGGAAAGCGCCACGAGGACCGCGACCGGATCAGGAAGCGCCGTGAATACGCCCGCGCCGGCATCCCGGTATACGTGATCATCGACGACCACGACGCACAGGGCACCGTCACCGTCCTCACCGAACCTCGGCCCGACAAGGCCGACTGGCTGGGTGTCGTGCGGGTCCCCTACGGAACCGACGTCGACCTTCCGAAGGGCCCCGCCACGGGCTTCGTGATCGGAGAGGCGATCACCGGCCCCAAGCGGACCTGAGCCGGAACAGGAAGAAGGGGCCCGGTACCCGTAGGCCTCGCACGGCCTGCCGGGTGTGCCGGGCCCCTCTCCGAGGGCGTCCGTCGGCTACCGCACGATCGTGATGCGGTCCGCCGCCGGCGGGGCGAGCGGGTCCGCGGCCGAGGAGTTGGCCGTCAGGTACCGCTCCAGGGCCGTCAGGTCGTCCTCGCCGACCAGGTCGCCCGTGCCCTCGCCGAGGGTGGTGAAGCCGTCTCCGCCGCCCGCGAGGAAGCTGTTCGTGGCGACGCGGTAGGTGGCGGCATCGTCGATCGGCTCGCCGTTCAGCCGGATGGAGTCCGTGACCACCCGGTCCGCGCCGGTCTTCGTCAGGTCCAGGGTGTAGGTCAGGCCGGAGGAGACCTGGAGGATCTTCGGCGCCGCCTCGTTCGGGCCGCTCACCTGCTCCTTGAGGGCCTGGATCAGCTGGGCGCCGGTGAAGTCCTGGAGGTTGACCGTGTTGGCGAAGGGCTGGACGGTGAAGCCCTCGGCGAACGTCACCACGCCGTCGCCCTCACCGCCGCTCGCCGCGTAGGTGAGGGAGGCGCGGATGCCGCCCGGGTTCATCAGGGCCAGGTCGGTCTCCGGGTCCAGGCTCCTGCCGTACTCCAGCTGGGCGTCGGCGATCAGGTCGCCGAGCGGGGACTCGGTGCCGTCCTTGACGATGTCGCCGGAGATGTGACCGATGGCGCGGTTGCCGATGGGGGCGGCGAGGGCGTTCCACTTGTCGATCAGCCGGCTCATGTCCGGCGCCTTGGGGACGTCCCGCGTCACCACGTGGTTCGCCGACTTCACGGCCGTACGGGCGATGTCACCCGTGCGGCGGTCGTACGTCAGCGTGGTGTCCGTGTAGAGGCGGCCGAAGGAGGCGGCCGAGGTGACCATGCGGGGGTTGCCCGCCGGGTCCGGGATCGTGCAGACGTACGCCGCGTGGGTGTGGCCGGTGACCAGCGCGTCCACCTGGGGCGACACCTTCCCGGCGATGTCCGCGATCGGGCCGGAGACACCGTCGCCCGCACCCGGGGAGTCGCAGTCGTAGTTGTACGCGGACGAGGCCGGGAAGCCGCCCTCGTGGACCAGGGCGACGATCGACTTCACGCCCTGGCGCCGGAGCTCCTCGGCGTACTTGTTGATGGTGTCGACCTCGTCCTCGAAGGACAGGCCCCTGACGCCCTCGGCGGACACGATGTCCGGGGTGGCCTCCAGCGTCACGCCGATGAAGCCGACCTTGACGCCGTTCTTCCTCCACACCCAGTACGGGTCGAGGAGGGGCTTCCCCGTCTTCTCGTCCAGGACGTTGGCGGCCAGGTACGGGAAGTCGGCGCCCTTGAACCCCTTGTCCGTGTAGCAGCCGTCGACGGGGTGGCAGCCGCCGTTCTGCAGCCGGGCCAGTTCCTTCGCGCCCTCGTCGAACTCGTGGTTGCCGACGGACGTGACGTCCAGGTCCAGCTTGTTCAGCGCCTCGATGGTGGGCTCGTCGTGGAACAGGCCCGAGATCAGCGGGGACGCGCCCACCATGTCGCCGCCGGCCGCGGTGACGGAGTAGCGGTTGCCCTTGCGGGCCTCGCGCAGGTGCGTGGCGAGGTACTCCGCACCGCCCGCGTCGATGTTCTCCGTCGTCCCGTCCTCGTGGAGGCGGGTGACCCGGCCCGAGGAGCCCGACGGGGGCTCGAGGTTGCCGTGCAGGTCGTTGAAGGACAGCAACTGCACGTCCTGGTAACGGCCCTTGTCCCCCTTGCCGCCGCCGTGGCCCTCGTGGTGGCCGGGCGACGTGCCGGCCCTGCCCTCACCGGCGCTCGCAGCGCCGGCGGGCAGGGCGGCCGCGGTCAGCGCGCCGACGGTGAGCACACCGGCCGCGGTCGCGAGGAGACGGTGCGTACGGCGTCTGCGGCGCTGTACCGACGAGGCCGGCGACGCGGATGTGGCTGGCATGTGCCCCCCAGTGGGTCTGCGTGGGTCGGGGTGAGTGAGTGTGAGCGGGTGCGTGCGCGTGGGTGAGCGGGTGTGCGTGCTGCGAGATGCGTCGGGGTCGGCCGGGGCCGGTCCACGGGGGTCCGGGAGCGATCCGGGCGAGGCGGCCGACCGCCCGGAAGCCTAAGGTCAACGCGCGTAGCGCGACAGGGGTTTCGTGGTCACATCCTGGTCATCTTTCCCACGGCCGGTGGTCGCCCGGCCCGACCGGCCGCCACGACGCCCTCCGTGTCCCGTCCCCGTCCCGTCCGTTTTCGGCGGGCTCGGCTTACCCTCGTACGCATGACCAGCGACGACATCGCACGCTCCGGCCGCACCCGCTCGCTCCAGACGTACGCCGCGCTCTCCCCGGAGCAGGTCGAGGCGGTGCTCGCCCTGCTCCACGAGGCCGCCGGGACCGACGGGCAGCAGGCGGTGTCCGAGCAGGGGCGGTTGCAGCTGCGCGGCGGGGAGCGGGCGGGTGTCTCGCATCTGCTGCTCTCCCTCACGGGCGAGGGGGACGACGCCGGCACCGGTGAACTCGTCGGCTACGCCCAGTTGGAGGACACCGACCCGGTCGAGCCCCCGGCCGCCGAACTGGTCGTGCACCCCTCGCACCGGGGGCAGGGGCACGGGCGGGCGCTCGGGTCCGCGCTGCTCGCCGCCTCCGGCAAGCGGATGCGGGTGTGGGCGCACGGCGGCCACTCCGCCGCCCGGCACCTCGCCCAGGTCCTCGGCCTCACCCTCTTCCGCGAGCTGCGGCAGATGCGGCGGCCGTTGACGGACCTGGACCTGCCCGACCCGGTGCTCCCCGACGGCGTGACCGTACGCACCTTCGTCCCCGGTCGGGACGACGCCGCCTGGCTCGCGCTGAACGCCGCCGCGTTCGCCCACCACCCCGAGCAGGGCTCCCTCACCCAGCGCGACCTCGACGACCGCAAGGCCGAGCCCTGGTTCGACCCGAAGGGCTTCTTCCTCGCCGAGCGGGACGGCCGCCTCGTCGGCTTCCACTGGACCAAGGTGCACCGGGCGGAGGACCTCGGCGAGGTGTACGTCCTCGGGGTGAGCCCGCAGGCCCAGGGCGGCGGGCTCGGCAAGTCCCTCACGACGATCGGGTTGCGGCATCTGGCGGGGCAGGGACTGCCGGCCGTCATGCTGTACGTCGACGCCGACAACAAGGCGGCGGTGGCCGTCTACGAGCGGCTGGGCTTCCTCACCCACGAGACGGACCTGATGTACCGCACCGAGACCTGAAGTCCGAGGCCTGAGGCCTGAAGCCCGATCGGCCTGCGGGCCCGGGCCCG
>NZ_LIRG01000755.1 GCF_001419695.1 Streptomyces prasinopilosus | reverse complement strand
CCTGTACGTGCCCCGCGCCGGGGACGGGCGGGTGTTCGACTGGAGGGGGGACGTCCCGTGAGGCGCGCCGGGAAGTGAGACGGGCGCGGTGACCCGGCGGATCGCGGGTACTGGACGGGGAGCGGGCGGACCGGAGAACGGGCACCGCGACGGGGTGCCGATCGGTCGCCCGCCGGCCGGCACGGGCGCGGGAAGGCGGTGCGAGCCATGGGACTCCTCTCGGACAACGGCCGGGTGCTGCGCGACCGGATCGGCGAGGCGATCTTCTCCCGGGTGGCGGGACCGGAGGGCCCCGGCACCCGCGCCCACATCCACGGTGCGCCCGGCCCGCGCTGGTTCGGTCCCGAACGCCCCGTCCGGCAGGTGCACGGGGACGCCTCGATGTTCATCGGCGGGCTGTCGGCCCTGCTGCTCCAGTCGCTGCATCCGCTGGCCATGGCCGCGGTCGCGGGGCACTCGGGGTTCCGCGGCGACCCGTGGGGGCGCCTCCAGCGGACCAGCACCTTCCTCGCCATGACCACCTACGGCCCGGCCGACGGCGCCCAGCGGGCGGTCGACCGGGTACGGGCCGTGCACGCGACGGTGCACGGCACCGCGCCCGACGGCCGGGAGTACCGTGCCGCCGACCCCCATCTGCTGTGCTGGGTGCACATCGCGGAGGTGGACTGCTTCCTCCGTGCCCACCAGCGCTTCGGCGTCCGGCCGCTGGACGCCGCCGGCTGCGACGCGTACGTCGAGGACATGGCGCGCATCGCGACCGCGCTCGGCGTGCCCGACCCGCCGGTGAACCGTGCCGAACTCACCGACCGGCTCGCCGCCTACCGGGGCGAGCTGCGCTCCACGCCCGAGGCGCGCGACGTGGCGCGCTTCCTGCTGCTCAACCCGCCCGTGCCGGTCCTGGCCCGGCTGCCGTACGGCGCCCTCGCGGGCGGCGCGGTGTCGCTGCTGCCGCTCTGGGCCTCGCGCGCGCTGCGGCTGCCCCGGGTGCCGCCCGCCGAGCGGGTGCTCGTCCGCCCGCTCGGCACCGCCGTCACCGCCGGCATCCGCTGGGCCCTGGCGCCGGGCGAGCCCGCACGGTACGGGCAGCGCCCGCGCCGTCCCGTACCCGGGGCGCAGGCCGGCGGCTGACAGGTGTCGGCGCGCCCGCGGACGGGCACCCGGTGCGGGCTTGCGCGCGCACAGCTCCGGACACGGGAGGTCGTGGTGGCGGTTCGGCAGCATCTGATCAGAACGAGCCCGCGGGCGGTCTGGGACGTTCTCGCGGACGGCGGCCGCTGCGCGGACTGGGTGGGGGGAACCCCGTCCTCGGAGCCGGTGCGGGGACAGTGGCCCCGGCCCGGGGCGGCGGTCCGGCACGCGGTGCGGCTGGGGCCCGTCCGCCTGCCCGGCGAGACGGTCGTCCGGCGCTGCGCGTGGGGCGAGACCCTGGAACTCGAGGCCCGGGTGGGAGCGTCCGGCACGGCGCGGATCGCCGTCGAGCTGCGGCCCTGGGGGCGGGAGTGCCTGGTGATCGTGGACGGACACCCCCTGCGGGGAGCCGGCCGCCGCCTGCGCGATCCGGCCGGGGAGCTGCTGACGCGGCTCCACCACCGTGCCGTGCTCGCCCGGCTGACGGAGCTCTGCGAGGCCGAGGCCGCCGCATGGGAACGCCGCCGCCCGCTCGGCCAGGTCGTCGCGCGGGCACCCGGCCCGGACGGCGTCCGCGCCTGACCCCGGGACGTGCCTCGGCTCCCCGGTTCCCCGGTGGGCCGCGGTCTCGCCCGGCCCACCGGGGAACCGCTCAGAACGAGGGCGGTGACGGCGAAGGGGTCGCGTCGTGCACGGCGCGGTGGACGGCGCGTGCCAGCCGGGCCCCCCAGAGGGAGCGGGGCCCGGCGAAGGCGTGCGGGGTCTCACCGGGGGAGGGGGCGCGGGCGGCGACGCACACCGCGTCGGTCGGGGTGCCGGAACAGTCGTGGCCGGCCTCCAGCAGGGCCTGCGTCTTCGCCTCCGTCGCGGTGGCCACGGCGTTGACCAGGGCGGAGTCGGTGAGCGGCACCGGCAGCGCCACCACGATGTTGATCGTGCCCGGCAGGTGCGCGCCGCCCCCCGCGACCGCGTCCCCGCTCCTGGGCACCGCCGCCCAGCCGCGTACGTCGACGCCCGAGGTGACGACCGCCTCCGCACCGTCGTCGTGCGCGTGGGCGTAGGCCGAGACGTCGGCGGCCGTCATCAGGCCGACACCGGGACCGCGCGCACCCGCCCCGGCGGCGAGTTCGGCGAGGTGCCGGTCCGGGTCGGTGCGCCGGTAGCCGTGGGGGACCTGGGCGTTGAGGATCCAGTGCCGTTCGCCGATGCCGCCGCCCAGCACCGCGCTGCTGATCATCCGCATGCCCGGCCCGGGGACCCACAGCAGGGCGTGCAGGTCTCCGCCGTCCTCGACACGGGTCAGGCGGCGCGGGCGCAGCAGCCCGCCGAAGGTGCGGGGCGGGGGAAGGACGGCGGTCACCGGACGGAACTCCTCGGGGATCGGGGTGGACCGATCGTATTCCGGTGCGACCGTCCTGCGGGCGGCGGCCCGCTCAGCGCTCCGCTTCCGCCTCCGGAGCCTTTGCGGCCCGCGGCCCGCGGAAGCAGGCGGTGACCGACTTGCCGTGGGGGCAGGGGCGGGTCTCCCACTCGTCGGCGAGCGCGTCCACGAGGAACATGCCGCGTCCGCCGGTGGCCTCGGTCCCCGGGCTGCGGCGGGCCGGCAGCACGGCCGAGGAGTCGTGGACCGAGATGTGCAGGGAGTTGTCCTCGAGGGACAGGGTCAACTGGGCGTTGCTGCGGGCGTGTTTGTGGGCATTGGTGACCAGCTCCGACACGGTCAGCAGGACGGCGTCCGCCGTCTCGGGCGCCGTGGTGGTCCACCCCAGGGCGTCGAGGTGCTTCCGGGCCCAGTCCCGGGCTGCCTTCACCTCCCCGCCCATCGGCAGGGAACGTGCCCAGCCCACGGCGCGGACCGACGGCTCGTCCATGAGGCTCCTTCCTCGTCTTCCTGGTCTTCGGGGGCCGCCTCGCGCGGTCCGGGACCTCACCGGTCCCGGACCGCTGCGACGGGCGGTGCGAACGGTCAGCGGCGGCGGCCGCCGCGGAGCCTGCCCAGCATCCGCTGGGCCTGCGCCCGGCGCCGGGGGTCGGCCGCGGCGCGCCGCACCTGCTCCGTCGCGCGCCGTCCCTGGGGGCTGCCGGCGAACCGCTTGATGCGCTCCACGATTCCGGCCATGAGGGGCTCCTTTCCACGGGACCGCGTTCCCGGGGGCCCGGTCGGCCCGGTGGTCACTCGTCGGTCACCGAAGGTCGTTCCTGCCGGTACGCCCTCCGCATACCCCCTGTGGGCGGACTCAGCCCTGCGGCCGGCGGAACGGCCGCCTCACGTCTGCCGCAACGGCGCGTACGCCTCCGGCCCGAGCCCGAACGTCCATGCCACCGCCTCCCGGGCGGTCCGCGTCCCCGGCGGCACCCGCAGCCAGTACGTGCGGTGGGTACCGTCGGGTTCCGGCGTGGAGTTGACGACCTCCACCATCACGGCCGGCTCGTCGCCGTCGAGTTCGATCCGCCACAGGACGCCCGTCTCGTCCCGGTGCACGGGCCGCGCCCCGGAATCGGCCAGGTAGCGGTCGTAGCCGTAGTACTCCAGCATCACCCGCCGCAGCTCGGCGTTCTCCTCGGCGCGGATCCGCTGCGGCGTGAGAGTGCGCAGCTCCTCCAGGAAGGCGCGGTCCACCGGCATGCCGCGCCAGGCGCAGAGGGCGAACCCGTCGGGGAACTCCAGTGCCGGCCCCTCCCCGTGGTCCAGCCGGCCCGCCTCGTCGCGGTGCAGGGCGACCGGGCGCTCGCAGACCACCGCCGCCTTCTCGAACGGCCACCACCAGCCGGCGCTGCGGCACACCCGGGCCGGCCCGTCGAGCGGGGACGGCCCGTCGGCCTCCAGCGCGGCCAGCCAGGGCGCGTCGTGCTGCCCGAGCAGCGCGTCCAGCAGG
>NZ_LIRG01000754.1 GCF_001419695.1 Streptomyces prasinopilosus | reverse complement strand
TCCCGTCCGGGCTGCCCGGCGCCCCACCTGCCGGGCAGCCCGGACGGGACCGGGCACGCCACGGGCAGCCACCGGTCGCACGGGCCCTCCATCTTCACGAAGGGACCGTGACTGGACACGCTGAGTCACGTGAATCAAGAAACCGTCGCACCGCGCACCCCGCTCCACCGGTTCACCGTGCCGCTGTCCGCCACCCGCCGGGGCGCCCGTCTCGCCCGCCTGCTCGCCGCCGAGCACCTGGACGCCTGGGGGCTGCCCCTGGACCCGGCCCGGCTGATCGTCGCCGAACTCGCCGCGAACGCCGTCGTGCACGGCCGCGTCCCCGGCCGGGGCTTCTCCCTGCTCCTCGCCCTCGACGACACGCGGGGCGTCATCCGTGTCGAGGTGTCCGACACCCACCCCGCCCTCCCGGTCCCCACAGCGGCCGCGGCGGACGAGGAACACGGCCGCGGTCTGGCCCTCGTCGACGCACTCGCCGCACGCTGGGGCGTGACGGGCCGCACCGGCCCCGGCAAGACCGTCTGGGCCGAGTGCGCGACCGTCACGGACGGGCCCCGGCCCACGAGAACGCCGCCGGGGAGGGAAGCGGTTTCGGCACCGCCGGAAGGACGTCCGCGGCCCACCCCCGCCCATGGCCTTGTCAGTGTCCCGGACACGGATGTATAACGTTGTAAAACTCGAGCCCGGCGGCTCGGCGCCCGGCTCACGGTGACGGCACCCGCATTCGCACCGGTCCCCGGTTCGGGCCGCTCATGAAGGGATTGCCGTGCGGGTCAGCCTCAAGGACGTCGCCGCGCACGCGGGGGTCTCCATCAAGACCGTCTCCAACGTGGTGAACAACTACCAGCACGTCACCCCCGCCATGCGCGAGCGCGTCCAGAGGTCCATCGACGCCCTGGGCTACCGGCCCAACCTGGCCGCCCGCCACCTGCGCAAGGGGCGTACCGGCATCATCGCGCTCGCCCTGCCCGAACTGGGCAACCCCTACTTCGCCGAACTCGCCGCCGCCGTCATCGACGCCGCGGCCGAGCACGACTACATCGTGCTGCTCGACCACACCGGGGGCCGGCGCGAACAGGAGATCCTGGTCAGCCAGGGGTTCCGGGCCAGGGTCATCGACGGCCTCATCCTCAGCCCGATCGAGCTGGAGGCCAAGGACTTCCGGGACCGCGCGGAGCCGGTGCCGCTGGTCCTGCTCGGCGAACGGGAGTACGACCTGCCGTACGACCACATCGCCATCGACAACGTCGCCGCCGCGCGTGCCGCCGTCCGGCACCTGGTCTCGCTGGGGCGCCGGAGGGTGGCGTTCATCGGAGCGCGCCGGGGCCGCAGCCAGCCCGCCCAACTGCGCGTGCAGGGCTGGCGCGAGGAGCTCACCGCGGCCGGACTCCCGGCCGACGGGAGCCTGGTCGCCGCCACCGACGGCTGGGGGCACGCGGACGGAGCCGCGGCGATGGCCCACATCCTGGACGGCGGGGAGCGCCCCGACGCGGTGTTCGCCTACAACGACCCGATGGCCATCGGGGCGATGCGGGTCCTGCACGAGCGGGGCCTGCGGGTGCCCGAGGACATCGCGGTCGTCGGGTTCGACGACGTGCTCGAGGGGCGCTTCAGCGCGGTCACGCTGACCTCGGTGTCACCGGACAAGGCGGCCATCGGCCGTCTCGCCGTCGAGTCGGTGCTCGCCCGGCTCCGCGACGCGGCTCCCGAGCCGCGCCGCATCCGGGCCGGGCACCGGCTGGTCGAACGGGAGAGCACACTGGGCCGGCCCCCGGCAGTCCACGGCACGGGCACCTGACTCCTCCTCAACCGGTCGCCCTCTCCCCCGCGTTGCTCCCGCCCCGCCTTGTGCACGAGGGGTTTACACCGCCCTTCCAACGATGTAAAAACCTGAGGGCGGCGCACCGGACGCCGCCTCGCACACCGGGAGCACCCACCTGTTCCGCGCGCCCTACCGCTCCCCAGTTCCCTCTCAGCGTCACTCGGCGTCACCTGGATCGGGGTCACCATGCAGCGCACCACCCACCGCTCTCCTCTCCTCGCCCGTCCCGTGATCGTGGCCATGGCCGCCGCGGTGGCCCTCACCGCCACCTCCTGCGCGAAGTCGGAGGACGACGCGTCGGCCGGCCGGAAGTCCCCGTCGGCCGCGTCCGACGCGGGCCAGAAGGTCGCCTCGCCGAAGCCGGGCGGCAAGACCTGCACCATCGACGCGTACGGCGGCGAGAAGCTCGACCTCAAGGACGCGACCGTCGGCTTCTCCCAGTCGGAGAAGGAGGCCAACCCGTTCCGCATCGCCGAGACCCGGTCCATCGAGGACGAGGCGGCGAAGCGGGGCGTCAAGCTGCTGACGGCCAACGCCCAGTCGCAGTTCTCCAAGCAGATCAGCGACGTCCAGGACCTGCTCGCCAAGGGGGCCGACCTGCTGGTCATCGCGCCGCTCAACTCCGACGGCTGGGACCCGGTGCTGCGGGCCGCCGCCGCCAGGAAGGTCCCGATCGTCACGATCGACCGCAAGATCAACGCCACGGCCTGCAAGGACTACGTCTCCTTCATCGCCTCGGACTTCGTCGAGCAGGGCCGGCGGGCCGCCGACCAGATGATCGAGGCCACGGGCGGCGAGGGCGAGGTCGCGATCCTGCTGGGCGCGGCCGGGAACAACGTCACCACCGAACGCACCAAGGGCTTCAAGGAACGCGTGGCCGAGAAGGCCCCCGGCCTGAAGGTCGTCTTCGAGCAGACCGGCGACTTCGCCCGGGAGAAGGGCCAGCAGGTCACCGAGCAGCTCATCCAGTCCAAGCCCGGCATCAAGGGCATCTACGCGGAGAACGACGAGATGGGTCTGGGCGCGGTGGCCGCGCTCAAGGGCGCGGGCAAGAAGGCCGGCGACGTCGAGATCGTCACGGTCGACGGCACGCGCAACGCCGTGCAGGGCATCGTCGACGGCTGGATCACCGGCGTGATCGAGTCCAACCCGCGCTTCGGCCCGCTGGCGTTCGAGACGTTGGACGCCTTCACCCGGGGCGAGGAAGTGGCCCAGGACATCATCATCGAGGACGGCGCCTACGACGCCTCGAACGCCGAGCGGGACCTCGGCAGGGCCTACCACTGATCCCCCCGCGGGACCCGGCCCAC
>NZ_LIRG01000753.1 GCF_001419695.1 Streptomyces prasinopilosus | reverse complement strand
GCCGGAGGCAACGGCGGCGGTTACGACAACGGCGGAGGAAACGGCGGGGGCAACGGCAACAACGACGGAGACGGCGGCCACGGCAACGACGGCCGGGGTGGCAACGGCGGAGGCGGAGCCGGCGGAAACGACAACGGCGCCGGTCACGGCAACGGCGGAGGAAACGGCAACGACGGCCGAGGCGGCAACGGCAACGACGACCGGGGCAATGGCAACGACGGCCAGGGCAACAACGACGGCCGGGACGGCCGGGGCAACAACGACGACCGGGGCAACGCCAACGACGGCCGAGGCAACAACGACGACCGGGGCAACGCCAACGACGGCCGAGGCGGCAACGGCAACGACGGCCGAGGCGGCAACGGCAACGACGGCCAGGGCGGCAACGGCAACGACGGTCGGGGCAACGAGGGCCACGGCGACCACGCCCGGTACAGGGGTGTCATCACGGCACCCTCGCTCGCCCTGCGCACCGCGCCGGACCGCGGCGCACGGGTGATCCGGTACGCCCGCAAGGGCAACGTCGTCTCGATCCACTGCAAGGTCGGCGGGGACACCGTCCAGGGCAACCCGCTCTGGTACCTGGTCACCGACGGCAAGACCTGGGCCTGGGGCGCGGCCCGCCACATCGACAACGTCGGGCCCGCGCCACGCTGGTGCTGACGGGCACAACACATAAGTGGTCACATATAGGTAGGTTCCGGACATGAGCAAGGCCGGAATCCTCCTGGCGACGGCTGATCCGCCCGCGCCCGCCGCTTCCCCGCCCCGGCGCCGGGGCGTCGAGATCGCCCTCATCGTCCTGGCCGTCCTGCTGTCGGTGTACGGCTACTGCGCCGTCGGCTTCGCCAGGAACGGCTCCGTCCCGCCCGGCGCCGCCGGTTACGGCGCCGGGCTCGGCGTGCTCGCGCTGGTCGCCCATCTGGCGGTGCGCTTCCGGGCACCCGGGGCCGATCCGCTCCTGCTCCCCGTCGCCGTCCTGCTCAACGGGCTCGGCCTGGTGCTGATCTACCGGCTCGACCTGGAGACACCGGGCGACGAGGCCGCCCCGGCCCAGCTGGTGTGGTCGACGCTGGGCGTGGCGCTGTTCATCGCGGTTGTCCTGCTGCTGCGCGACCACCGGGTGCTGCGGCGCTTCACCCGCACGTGCGCCGTCTCGGCGCTCGTCCTGCTCACGGTGCCGATCTTCTTCCCCGCGGTGAACGGGGCCCGTATCTGGATCCGGGTCGCCGGACTCTCCATCCAGCCGGGAGAATTCGCGAAGGTCCTGCTCGCGGTGTTCTTCGCGGCGTACCTGGCGGAGAACCGCGGCGCGCTCACCCGTACCGGCCGCCGGTTCCGGCGGCTGCGGCTGCCCACCGGCCGGGTGCTCGGCCCGATCGTCGCCGTGTGGCTGGTGAGCGTGGGCGTGCTGGTCCTGGAACGGGACCTCGGCACGTCGCTGCTGTTCTTCGGCCTGTTCGTCGTCGTGTTGTACGTCGCCACCGGCCGTACCGGCTGGCTCGCCGCCGGCCTGCTGCCGGCGTCGCTGGGCGCGGTGGCCGTGGGCCGGCTGGAACCTCACGTGCACAGCAGGATCGAGACCTGGCTGAACCCGTTCGCCTCGATCGAGGCGGGTGAGGGCCCGAACCAGCTGGCGCAGTCGCTGTTCGCCTTCGCGGAGGGCGGGCTGCTCGGCACCGGGCTGGGGCTCGGGCATTCCGTGCTCATCGGCTTCGCGGTCAAGTCCGACTTCATCCTGGCCACGGCCGGTGAGGAGCTGGGGCTCGTCGGGCTCTCCGCGATCTTCCTGCTGTACGGGCTGCTGGTGGAGCGGGGCTACCGGGCCGGCCTCGCGCTGTACGACCCGTTCGGCCGGCTGCTCGCCGTGGGGCTGGCCGCGATCGTGGCCCTCCAGGTCTTCGTGATCGCGGGCGGGGTGACGGGGCTGATCCCGCTGACCGGGATGGCGATGCCGTTCCTGGCGCAGGGAGGGTCGTCGGTGGTCACCAACTGGGCGATCGTGGCGCTGCTGGTCCGGCTGAGCGATTCGGCGGACCGCCGGGAGGACGGGCGCCCCCCGCCCGGCGGGACG
>NZ_LIRG01000752.1 GCF_001419695.1 Streptomyces prasinopilosus | reverse complement strand
GCCGGCGCCGCGGACCCCGGCGACCTGGAGGGATTCCTGGACTCGGTGGTGGGCACCCGCGGCGCCGGCTACGCGGTCCTCGTCGACACCTCGCGGTCCATGGCGGACAACGGCTCCTACGACAGGGTCCGTTCGGTGCTCCCCGCGTTCCTCGAGTCCCTGCACCCCGAGGACCTGGTCTGCCTGATCCCCTTCAGCGAGAGCGCGCGCGCCTGCGACATGGTCTCCCGCGACGAGGCGCTCGCGGAACTCGACGAGGCGCTGCCCGCCACGCCCGAGGGTCCCGCCTCCAACTTCGGGCGCGCCTTCGAACAGGCACTGGACGGACTGCAACGGGCGGGCACCGACGTCGGCGGCGTGCTGCTGCTGTCCGACGCGCAGATGCACGCGCCCGACGACGTCAAGTACCGGGACTTCACCGCGAGCGGCTGGTCCGCCCTGCGCAGACAGGCCTCGGGCCTGCCGGACGACCGCACCCTGACCGGCTACGGCATCGCCCTGGCCCCCGGTGCCGAGGTCGAACGGGTGCTGGCGAAGGTGTTCCCGAGCCACCGCATGCTCGACGCGTCGGGATCCCGCACCCGGGAGGCGATGACGGTGGCCCAGGACGACACCCGCCTGCTCCAGGCCGCCCGGGCCGTGACCGGGGACGACGGCGAAGGCGTGGCCGTCTCCTGGCCGGACGCGTCCGGGGACGGGCCGGTGCCGGCCGGGCCGGTCCTCCGCCTGCGGCTGACGGCCACCACCGACGCGCTGCCCGTGCGCGTCACCGGCCTGCGCGTCGAAGGGCTCCCCGAGGGCGTCGAACCGGCCGGCGGCCTGCCCCGCTCGGTCGACCTCGAGCCGGGGGAGTCCCGGGACGTCGACGTCGTGCTCGGCTCCGCCACCGCACGGCGCGAGGGATGGGGAAGCGGTCCCCGCGCCGAGACCTGGCGGCTGTCCGTCGGCGGCCGGGTGAGCACCCCGGTGGCGGAGGCCGCGGAGCGGTTCGTCGACCGGACGCCGCGGCTGGCCGCGGCCCCGGCCGGCAGGCCCCTGGCGGTGCGGGGAACGGCGCAGGTCACCGTCGACCCGGTGCGCTGGACCGCCGCCCTGGGCGCCCTTGTCACGGTCCTCGCCGCGGGGGCCGTCCTGCTGCTGCGCCGCTATCGCCCGGTCCGGGGCCTGCTCTCCGCCGAAGGGGTCGACACCCGGCAGCCCGTGCAGATCCCCCTGCAAGGACGCGGCGAGGTCACCGCGGACCTCTCCCCGCTCCTCGAGGGCGACGGATCGGTGAGGATCCGCAGCGTCCCCGGCCCGCTCCGCGAACAGCCGCCCATCCGGCTGCGCTGCCGCACCGCCGGCCGGCCGGAACGGGAGATCGTCTGCTCACCCGGCCAGACCGTGCTGCTGTGCGGCATCGAGTTCCACTACGCGACGCTGCCCGCGCAGCGGAGATGACCGGCGCCCACCGCCCACCGTCCATCACCCGGCGCCCGCCGCACCGTCCTGGTGCCCGGCACGGACGCCGGCCGGGGCGCCTGCGCCGCGGCCGGCGTCCGTGCCGGGCACCAGGACGG
>NZ_LIRG01000751.1 GCF_001419695.1 Streptomyces prasinopilosus | reverse complement strand
GGGTTGTACTCGGCCGACCGTCCGACGAGGGCGGTGAACACGCGCCGGTCCTCGTCGTACGTGATGACGGGGCTCCCGGTGTGCTTCCGGATCACGCCCAGCAGCGCGTCGGTGCCGGTGTCGCGGCTCGCGTTCAGTGCGTCGGCGGTCCGGTCGGCCGAGTACAACCCGGCAAGGCCCGTACCGTTCGGCGACCGCGGAGAGGTCGAGCGCTGCTTCGGCCACACCTACACGCGCCGCCCGGGGCCGGCCTGGACCCCGGAGGTCGTCGAGCGGGACCGCGAGGACTGCGGGGGGAGCGACAGGATCGGTGTCCTGCTGCGGTCCGCACAGAGCGAGATGGGGTCCCTGAGGGCGGGGCGGCTCACGCGGACCGGCCTGCAGGAGGCCCTCGATCCCGGCCGCCTCCCGGGAGAGGAGAGGGGCACCGAGGTGCGCGGCGTCGTGCGCGAGGAGCGGACGGTCGTCGCCCTCGTCCGCTTCCGGGAGCGGTACTGGACTCCGGACGAAGGGCCCGCGGTGGCCGAACAGTGCTACCGCCTCACCCGGCTCCTCGACGCCGACGACCTCGACGACCTCGACGAGTTCGCCGGAAGCCCGGTCACCGCCGCCCAGGTCACCGCCGCCCCGGTGGCCGCCGCTTGCTGAGCCGCCGTACGCGGGTGCCCGCCTCGCCGCACCCTCCCGGTACCGGACCCGGCCCCCACGGCGCTCTTCTCCCCGCCCGGGGAACCGCCGCCCGATTCCGGGCGTTGAGAGGGTGTCGGACCGCCGTGCGGAGGAAGGGAGGGCGAGTGGACAGCGATCGGACGAACCCGCGTTCCGCCGTCCTCGCCGTACTGCTCCCGCTGCTCCCGCTGCTCCCGGTCGTCCTGCTCGTGCTGCCGGCCGCCGGTGGTCTTTCCGGGCTCTCCGGCACCGTCGCGCTCGCCGCGACCACCGCGGCCGCCGCCACGCTCACCGTGTGCGCCGTCGTCCTCGCGCGCAGCGTGCCC
The DNA here is from genome assembly GCF_001419695.1 of Streptomyces prasinopilosus. Taxonomy (GTDB): domain Bacteria; phylum Actinomycetota; class Actinomycetes; order Streptomycetales; family Streptomycetaceae; genus Streptomyces; species Streptomyces prasinopilosus. The sequence continues at coordinate 2,920 of NZ_LIRG01000751.1, read as the reverse complement.
GCCGCGCCGCCCGCCCGGGTCCGTACGGCCCTGCGCGACCGCGACCGGCGGACCGCCTTCCTGCCGCAGCGCGACCCCGACGCCAGGGGCCGCACCCGGCCCAGAGCCCCCGGACACGCCCTCCCGGCGACCGTCGCGTAGGGCACCCGTTCTCTGATCCGTCCACCACGCCCTGCGTGGGTCGTCATGCCGTCCTTCCTCTTCCCGTCCCGGTACACCCGGGACCTTCGGCACGACGAGACCCCCGGAGGGCTCATCCATGTCCGTCTTCGCCGGCCTGGTCGAACGACTGGCCGACCTGCTCCAGCCGTTGTTCGGCCTCTCCGCGGCGGCCGCCGCGATCGTCCTGTTCACCGCGTTCGTACGCCTCCTCGTCCACCCCCTGTCCCGGGCCGCGGCGCGCGGCCAGAAGGCGAAGACCCGACTCCAGCCGAAGATCGCCGAGTTGCGGCGCCGGCACGGCCGCGACCCCGAGAAGCTCCAGCGGGCCCTCCTCGACCTGCACACCAGGGAGAAGGTGTCACCGCTGGCCGGAGTCCTGCCCAGCCTCCTCCAACTGCCCGCCTTCTTCGTCCTGTTCTACCTCTTCTCGAACACCACGATCGGCGGACGGCCCAACGAACTGCTCGGCCACGAGCTGTTCGCCGCTCCGCTGGGCGGGCGTTGGACCGACGCACTGGGGGACGGGGGGCCGCTCGGCGGGGCCGGGCTCGTGTACCTGGGGCTGTTCGCCGTGGTCCTGGTGGTCGCCGCCTTCAGCTACCGCCTGACCAAGCGGTCGATGGCGGAGAACCCGGCACTGACCGGTGCCGGTGCCGGTAGCGGCACCGGTGGCGGTGGTAAGGGCAGGGGCGTCACGGAACCCGTCGCGGTGCCCGGGACGGGGGCGGTGGTCAAGGTGCTGCCGTTCCTGTCGTTCTTCACCCTCGTCACCGTGGCCGTGGTGCCGCTGGCCGCCGCGTTGTACGTGGTCACCAGCACGGCGTGGGGCGTGGCGGAACGGGCGCTGCTCCACCGGTGACGTCGGCCCCGCCGTCCCCGCCCTCCCGCTCGCGGGGGCGGCGCCACCGGGCCGCCGCGGCCGGGGCCCGTACCCGAACGCGGGGTGCCTACGGTGGACCCCACCGTAGGCACCCCGCGTTCCCGTGGGGACGGGTCAGACGGTGCCGGCGTCCAGGAACCGTTCCAGCGCCTCCACCACCATCCGGTGGTCCTCGATCTGGGGAAGGCCGGAGACCGTCACCGCGCCGATCACGCCCACGCCCTCGACGGTGACCGGGAACGAACCGCCGTGCGCCGCGTAGGTGTCGGGGTCGAGGCGGGAGGACTCCTCGAACGTCGTGCCCTTGGCGCGGTGCCGGGCACCCACCAGGTACGACGCGCAGCCGTACCGCTCGACGACCCGGCGCTTGCGGGCGATCCAGGCGTCGTTGTCGAGGGCCGAACCGGGCAGCGCCGCGTGGAAGAGCTGCTGGCCGGAGCGGTGAATGTCAATGGCCACGGGGGCCTGCCGCTCCCTGGCCATCTCCACCAGCAGGGAGCCCAGCGCCCAGGCGTCCTCGTGGGTGAACCGGCGGAACACCAGACGGCGTTCCTGCTCCTCCAGCTCCTCGACGGTGAAGGCGGGCGCGGGGGTGGATGAGGGCTGCGTCACAGCGTCACCGTCACCTTCTCGTCGGCGGAACGGCGGGCCGCCTCCAGCACGTCCAGGGCGGCGGCGGCCTCCTGCGCGGTCACCGGGTTGGGGCCGCCCTCCAGGAGGGCCTTCGCCACGGCCGCGTAGTACGCGGGGTAGTCGCCGGGCAGGGTCGGCTCGGCACGTCCGCCACCGGTCACCGGGGACTCCCCGGAACCGACGCGGCCCCACAGCTCCTCGGGCTCGGTGCCCCAGTCGGCACCCGAGCCGGTGCCGGGGCGCAGACCGTCGCGCAGGGCGGCCTCCTGGGGGTCGAGGCCGTGCTTGACGTACCCCGCCTCGGAGCCCAGGACGCGGAAGCGCGGGCCGAGCTGGGCCGTGGTCGCGGAGACGTACAGGTGGGAGCGGACGCCGTTCGCGTGCGTGAGCGCGATGAAGGTGTCGTCGTCCGTCTGCGCTCCCTCGCGGCGGACGACCGCCTCGGCGTACACGGAGGTCACCGGGCCGAAGAGGACGAGCGCCTGGTCGACGACGTGGCTGCCGAGGTCGTACAGCAGACCGCCGATCTCCGCGGGGTCACCGGACTCCCGCCAGCCGCCCTTGAGCGCCGGCCGCCAGCGCTCGAAGCGGGACTCGAACCGGTACACGTCACCGAGCGCGCCCTCGGACACCAGCTTGCGCAGGGTGAGGAAGTCGTTGTCCCAGCGGCGGTTCTGGAAGACGGAGAGGAGCAGTCCGCGCTCCTCGGCGAGCGCCGCCAGCTCGCGCGCCTCGGCCGCCGTACCGGCGAGGGGCTTGTCGACGACGACCGGCAGACCGGCCTTCAGGGCGGCGGTGGCGAGCGGGACGTGCGTCCTGTTCGGCGACGCGATCACGATCAGGTCCAGCTCGGCGGCGCGCTCGAGGAGTTCGTCCGGTGTCGCCGCGACGCGGACGTCCGGGAACTCGGCGCGGGCCTGCCGCTGCCGCTCGGGGTTCGAGGTGACCACCGTGTCGAGGGCGAGGCCCTCGGTCGCGGCGATCAGCGGGGCGTGGAACACGGAGCCCGCGAGGCCGTAGCCGATGAGGCCGACGCGAAGGGGAGTACCAGTCATGCCCCCCACTTTCGCAACGCTGTTGCCAAAGTGCAAGCACGGGAGAGAATGGGCGGGTGAACAGGACGAACGGCGGACCGGACGGCGGGGGCGCGGCGGCCGGCAGGGACGCGGTGGTCGGTACGGGTACGGGCGCGGGTACGGGTGCGACGATCGGCGCGGGCGCGGAGCTGTCTCTTATACACATTCT
>NZ_LIRG01000750.1 GCF_001419695.1 Streptomyces prasinopilosus | reverse complement strand
GCTCGGCCACCCGCTGCTCGGCTCCGGCCGGAACGCCCCGCCGCACCGTCACCGGTCCGGTCCTGGAGCCTGTCGCGTCCAGTTCCATGCCGCTCCCTTCCTGAAGCCGGGATTCAAAACTATCAAACTCTCGACGGCCGTTGCTGCAATAATAGTTTCAGTATCTGCTTCACACCCGAACAGAGGCGGCCCTCCCATGCGTCCGAAGACCCGGCACCGACGGCGCGGGCGCCGCATCGCCGTGTGGTCACTCGTCACGGTCCTGATCGTGACCGCCGGTCTCGTCGGTGTGGTGCTGTGGCAGAACTCCTACGACATGGACGAGCGGCGGGTCATGATCCGCCACGGCGGCCACACCCTCAACGGCGTACTGGCCATCCCCAAGGACGGCCGCAAGCGCCACGGTCTGGTGGTGTACGTCCACGGCGACGGCCCCGTCGACGCCACCCACGACGACGGTTACCAGCCCCTGTGGGAGGCGAACGCCGAGGCCGGGTACGCCTCCCTGTCCTGGGACAAGCCCGGCGTCGCGGGCGCGNNGGACATCGACGACGACCGGATCGGACTCTGGGGTGCCAGCCAGGCGGGCTGGGTCCTGCCGAAGATCGCCGCCAAGACGCCCGTGAGCTTCGTCGTCGCCGTCTCGCCCGCGATCAACTGGCTCCAACAGGGCCGCTACAACCTCCTCGCCGAACTGCGCGCCGACGGCGCATCAGCAGCCCGCACCAAGGCGGAGGTCGCCAAGAGCGACACCACCCGCCGGCTGCTGGAACGCCACGCGACCTTCGAGGAGTACGTCAGGGTGATGGGCGACGACGCGGACGGCATGACCGCCGCCCGCTGGGGCTTCGTCTCCAGGAACCACACCGCGGACGCCACGCGAGACCTCCGTGTCCTGCGCGGCGTACCGCTGTTGCTGACCCTCGCGGGCCATGACATCAACGTGGACACCGCCGACACGGAGCGCGTCTACCGCAGGGTGCTGGACACGGGTGGTGCGTTGACGGTCAGGCATTACCCGG
>NZ_LIRG01000075.1 GCF_001419695.1 Streptomyces prasinopilosus | reverse complement strand
CGCGGCCTGGCCGGGGCCGACCCGCAGCGGTTCGGCCCGGCCGGCCGCGACGTCGCCGACGACCTCGAGGACCGCCGGGTACCGCTCGCTCGCGCCCGCGACGTCCGCGACCCGTACCGCGTACCCGTCCATGGAGCTGTTGTCGAACGGCGGCAGCGACACCGGCACCGTGACGTCCTCGACCAGGACGCAGCCCTGGGCGTCGAGGAGCTGCAGCTCGATGGGTTCCAGGGGGCGGACGGTGGCGAGGATGTCGTCCAGGTGCTCGTCCACCGACCAGAGGTGGTCCGGGCCTGCGGTGCGGGGCGCGGCGGTGCTCAAGGCTGCTGCATCTCCTCGGTGACGTAACGGCGGAGCCAGGTCCGGAAGTCCGGGCCCAGGTCTTCACGTTCGCACGCGAGTCGGACAATGGCACGCAGGTAGTCGCCCCGGTCGCCGGTGTCATAGCGGCGGCCCTTGAAGACCACGCCGTGCACCGGGCCGCCGACCGTCTCGTCGGCCGCGAGCTGCTGGAGGGCGTCGGTGAGCTGGATCTCGCCGCCGCGGCCCGGCTCGGTCTTCCGCAGTATGCCGAAGACGGCCGGGTCGAGGACGTAGCGGCCGATGACGGCGTAGTGGGAGGGGGCGTCGGCGGCGTCGGGCTTCTCGACGAGGCCGCTGACCCGGACGACGTCGGAGTCCGTGGTGGCCTCGACGGCGGCGCACCCGTAGAGGTGGATCTGCTCCGGGGCGACCTCCATGAGCGCGACGACGCTGCCGCCGTGCCGCTCCTGGACCTCGATCATGCGCCGGAGCAGGGGGTCGCGCGGGTCGATCAGGTCGTCGCCGAGGAGGACGGCGAAGGGCTCGTCGCCGACGTGCGGGGCGGCGCACAGGACGGCGTGCCCGAGTCCTTTGGGGTCGCCCTGGCGCACGTAGTGCATCGTCGCGAGGTCGCTGGATTCCTGGACCTTGGCGAGACGGGCGGCGTCGCCCTTCCGGCCGAGGGCGGACTCCAGTTCGTAATTGCGGTCGAAGTGGTCCTCCAGGGGGCGCTTGTTGCGGCCCGTCACCATGAGGACGTCGTCGAGGCCCGCGGCGGCGGCCTCTTCGACCACGTACTGGATCGCCGGCTTGTCGACGACCGGCAGCATCTCCTTGGGAGTGGCCTTGGTGGCCGGCAGGAACCGGGTACCGAGGCCCGCTGCGGGGATGACAGCCTTGCTGATCCGAGGGTGCGACTGAGTCATGTCCGCCACCATATCCGCTGGCTTCGCAGAGAATCCGGTATTCCGCACACATAAAGCTCATATGAGCATCTTGGAACGGTACGGGAACAGAGTGAGGACGGAACGAACTCGTGGACGATCATGTCAAGCGGATGTTGCGACGGGAAATCCTCCTGGCAAGGGGGAAGTTGACGGCGGATGACGTACGGGAGTGCGCGACCGCGCTGGCCGGCCGCGCACTCGCACTGCCCGAGCTGGCGCACGCGCGCACGGTGGCGGCATACGTCTCCGTGGGGAGTGAGCCCGGCACGCCCGCGCTCCTCGACGCGCTGCGCGCCCGGGGCGTACGCGTACTGCTGCCGGCCCTGCTCCCCGACAACGACCTGGACTGGGGGCCGTACACCGGCGAGGGGTCCCTCACGCGCGTGCGGCACGGCGGCGGGCGGATGACGCTGCTCGAACCGTCCGGGGAGCGCCTCGGGCCGGACGCCGTGACCGGGGCGGACGCGGTGCTGCTGCCGGGCCTGGCCGTCGACGCGCGCGGGATGCGGCTGGGGCGCGGCGGGGGCTCGTACGACCGGGTGCTGGCCCGGCTGGAACGCGCGGGCGCGCACCCGGCGCTGGTGGTGCTGCTGTACGACCCGGAGGTCCTCGAGCGGGTCCCCGAGGAGCCCCACGACCGTCCGGTGCACGCGGTGGTCACGCCGTCGGGGGTACGCCGGTTCGGCTGAGCCGGTCGGTACGGCGGTTCGGCTGAGCCGGTCGACGGGAAGCGGCCCCCACGCGTGTGCGTGGGGGCCGCTTCCTTACCGACGGGCGATCCGGCCGGGGCCGGCTCCCGGGCCCGCTCCGGGCCCGGGAGCCCGCTCACGGCTTGAGCAGCAGGGTCTCCTCGGTGCTCTTCTCGACCGCCTTCTCCGAGTGGGCCCACTCCAGCAGTTCGCCGTCGGCCCACTTGTCCGTCTGGTCGACGTAGTGGGCGTTGTAGGCGTGGCCGGAGGCGCCGGTGAGGTTGATCCACCGCGACTTGTCGAGGTCGCCGAGGTTGACCACCATCCGCATCGACGGCACCCACACCACTCCGTAGCCGCCCGCGGCGTTCCAGCCGGTGGCGTTGACCGTGGCCTCGCCGCCGCCGAGCTTCCAGGGGCCGCGGTTGAGCGCGTACTTCACGAAGCCGGGGCCGGCGGTGCCCAGGGTCTGGTTCTTCAGGAACAGGCGGTGCAGCCTGCCCCAGCTCCAGGAGTCGATGTCCTTGCCGAGCTTGGCGGTGAGTTCCCACCGCGCGTCGACCATGGCGCGCCGGAACAGCTCGTCACGGTTCTCCGCGCCCTCGCGGGGGCCGGACTCGGGGGTCGTCCACCAGTCGCTGTCCTCGTCCTCCATCAGCGTGCGGACCACCTCGAACCAGCGGTCGCCGCCGTCGGGCTGGGCCTGGTCCGCCTCGCGCACCCCGCACTCGCGGACCTTGACGCGCTCCTCGGCGGGGCCGACCGGGTCGACCGGGTCGACCCACAGGCACTGGCCCTTGACCCGCACCTCCTTGGGCAGCTTGTGGCCGAAGGCGAGCTTGAGGGTGTTGCGCCAGACGGAGTTGAAGTAGGCGGCCGCCGCCGAGTCGGCGTCCTGGGTGTAGTCCCAGCCCTCCAGCAGCTTCTGCGCCTCGCGTACGGCCGGGTCCTTGACGTCGATCTTGAGCAGTTCGGGCACGAGCAGCTTGGCGATGGAGCTGCTGTTGTCGAGCTGCATCTGCCGCATGTCGTCGGTGGAGATCTTGCCGCCGTCCTTGATCTTCGACTGGATCAGGTCGTTGATCCGCTGGCTGCGGGCGCCGTAGCCCCAGTCGGTGGTCAGGGTGTACGGGTAGGCGTCGGGGTCGACGACGGCCTGGTTGGCGGTGACGATGTAACCGCGGTCGGGGTCGAACTCGTAGGGCAGTTCGTCCTGTTCTATCCAGCCGGCCCACTTGTACGCGGAGTTCCAGCCGGGTGCCGGGATGGAACCGTCGTGGCCCTTCGCGCGGACCGGGATGCGGCCGGGCAGCGTGTAGCCGATGTGGCCCTCGGTGTCCGCGTAGACGAGGTTCTGCGAGGGCACCTCGAACAGGGCGGCCGCCGTGCGGAAGTCGTCCCAGTCCTTCGCGCGGTTGATCGCGAAGACGGAGTCCATGGTGCGTCCGGCGTCCAGCGCGGTCCAGCGCAGGGAGACGCCGTAGCCGTCGCCCCGGTCGGGTGCGGCGGAGTCGACACCGGCCTTCTTGCCGGTCCGCACCAGGTCCTTGGACCGGTCGGAGAGCAGCGGGCCGTTGCCGGTCTCCCGGACGACGATCTTCCGGGAGGGGCCGCCGGCGACCTTGATGGTCTCCTCGCGGGACGTGAACGGCACCACCTTGCCGCCGTACTGGTAGCCCTCGCCGGTGACCTTCTCCAGGTAGAGGTCGGTGACGTCGACCCCGGAGTTGGTCAGGCCCCAGGCGATGTCCGCGTTGTGGCCGATGATCACACCGGGCAGGCCCGCGAAGGTGTAGCCGGAGACGTCGTACTGGCACTTGGCGGAGACGCTGCGGCAGTGCAGGCCCATCTGGTACCAGACGGACGGCAGTGCGGGGGACAGGTGCGGGTCGTTGGCCAGCAGCGGCTCACCGGTGATGGTGTGCTTGCCGGAGACGACCCAGGAGTTGGAGCCGATGCCGTCGCCGTTGACGCCGACGGCGGTCGGCAGGTCCTGCAGCACCTGCTGGAGACCCGACAGCTGGCCCTCCAGGCCGCTCCCGGCGCCCGCGGTCCCGTCCGGCGCGCCCGCGGTCCCGTCCCCGGTGCCCGCTCCGGACGCGCCCTCCACGCCGGTGCCGGGGTCCACCGCTCCGGCGCCCGCGCCGGGGTCCGTGCCGGTGCCCGTGCCCGGGTCGATGCCGGTGCCGGTGCCGGTGCCCGGGTCGGTGCCGGTGCCGTCGCCCGTACCGGTGCCGCCCGACTCGTAGGTGCCGGTGAGCTCGTCGTACTGGCCCTCCTGCACCACCGGCTTGTTCCGGCTGTACGGGTAGGCCGGGTACAGGTCGGCGATCTGCTCCGGGCCCAGGCGACTGGTCATCAGGGCGCGGTCTATCTCGTCCTGCATGTTGCCGCGCAGGTCCCAGGCCATCGCCTTCAGCCAGGCCAGGGAGTCCACCGGCTTCCACGCGCCGGGCCTGTAGTCGTTGGTGAAGCCCAGCGCCGCGTACTCCAGGGAGATCGCGGCGCCGTCCTTGCCCTCCAGGTAGGCGTTGACGCCCTTGGCGTAGGCGTCGAGGTACTTCTTCGTCGCCGGGGAGAGCTTCTTCTCGTACTCCTCCTTCGCGACCCGGTCCCAGCCCAGGGTGCGCAGGAACTCGTCGGTCTCGACCTGGCTCTCGCCGAACATCTCCGACAGGCGCCCGGAGGTCATGTGCCGCCGGACGTCCATCTCGTAGAACCGGTCCTGCGCCTGGACGTAGCCCTGCGCCATGAACAGGTCCTCGTCGGAGGAGGCGTAGATCTGCGGGATCCCGTAGCCGTCACGCTTCACGTCGACGGGACCCGACAGGCCTTCGAGGGTGATCGAGCCCTTGGTCTGCGGGAAGGAGGCACGCACGGTGCTGACCGACCAGTACGCCCCGTAGGCGACACCGCCGATCAGTGCCAGCACCAGGACGAACACGATCAGGCGGGCTTTGCGCCCCTTCTTCCTGCCGGACTTGCCGGGCTGCTGACCCGTGGAGGCGGTGGTATTGGGGGGCATCGCTGTCCTTGCTGTCCTTACGCGAGCGGCAGGGCGGGCTGTGCTTTTAACTGAGCGCTGGAGCAACGATAGGCGCAGGGCCTTGTGCCACTTGACGCGGAGTCGGGTAGCAGCCCGGACGGACGTTCGATGATGCCAGGGGTACGCGTCAAGAAAACGTCAAGAGTTAGGTAAGGTAACGAAGCAGTTCGCCGTGAACGCGCCGGTCACCCGGGTCCCGGACAGGAGCCCGGGCGCGCCGCGCGGGTGCCAGGGAAGGGAACGTCCACGTCCGTCCACCACCTCAACCAGCTCCTGCTCGTCTGCTCGCTGGTCCTGCTCGTCGCCGTCGCGGCGGTCCGGGTCTCCTCGCGCAGCGGGCTCCCCAGCCTGCTCGTCTACCTGGGCATCGGCGTCGCCATGGGCCAGGACGGCCTCGGCGGCATCCACTTCGACGACGCCGGGCTGACGCAGGTCATCGGATACGCGGCCCTGGTCGTGATCCTGGCCGAGGGCGGCCTGGGCACCAAGTGGACGGAGATCAGACCCGTCCTGCCCGCCTCCGCCGCCCTCGCGACCGTCGGCGTCGCGGCGAGCGTCGGCGTCACCGCCACGGCGGCGCACTTCCTGGTCGGACTGGAGTGGCGGCAGGCGCTCATCATCGGCGCGGTGGTGTCCTCGACCGACGCGGCGGCCGTCTTCTCCGTCCTGCGGCGCATCCCGCTGCCCTCGCGGGTGACGGGCACGCTGGAGGCCGAGTCCGGCTTCAACGACGCCCCCGTGGTCATCCTGGTGCTCGCCTTCTCCACGGCCGGACCGATCGAGCACTGGTACGTCCTGCTCGGCGAGATCACCCTGGAACTGGCCATCGGCGCCGTCATCGGACTCGCGGTGGGCTGGCTGGGCTCCCTGGGGCTCAGACACGTGGCGCTGCCGGCCTCCGGCCTCTACCCGATCGCCGTCATGGCCATCGCCGTCGCCGCCTACGCGGCGGGCGCCATGGCCCACGGCAGCGGCTTCCTGGCCGTCTACCTCGCCTCGATGGTGCTGGGCAACGCCAAGCTGCCGCACTGGCCCGCCACGCGCGGATTCGCCGAGGGACTCGGCTGGCTCGCGCAGATCGGCATGTTCGTCCTGCTCGGCCTGCTGGTCTCCCCGCACGAACTGGGCGACGACGTCGTGCCCGCCCTGATCATCGGGCTGGCGCTGACCGTGGTGGCCCGCCCGCTGAGCGTCGTGCTGAGCCTGGCGCCGTTCCGGACGCGCTGGCAGGAGCAGGCGCTGATGTCGTGGGCGGGGCTGCGCGGCGCCGTACCCGTCATCCTGGCGACGATCCCGATGGTGGAGGGGGTCGCCGGCAGCCGGTCGATCTTCAACGTCGTCTTCGTCCTGGTCGTCGTCTACACGCTCGTCCAGGGGCCGACGCTGCCGTGGCTGGCCCGCAAGCTGCGCCTCGGCGAGGACGCGGAGGCCGCCGACCTGGGCATCGAGTCGGCGCCCCTGGAGCGGCTGCGCGGACACCTGCTGTCGGTGGGCATCCCGGAAGGGTCGCGGATGCACGGCGTGGAGGTCGGCGAACTGCGGCTGCCGAAGGGGGCGGCCGTCACGCTCGTCGTGCGTGGGGACGCCTCCTTCGTTCCGGGGCCGGCGACGATGCTGCGGCACGGGGACGAACTCCTCGTCGTCGCCACCGACCCGGTCCGGGACGCCGCCGAGCGCCGCCTGCGCGCGGTGGACCACGGCGGCAAGCTGGCCGGCTGGCTGGGGACGGACGGGGCGCGCCCCGGAGACGGCCGGGCGGGCGGAGCCGGGGACTGAGACGTCGCTCCCGGCGCCGGCGGACCGTGCCCCGCCCCGTGCGGGGGCGCGGCCGCCCCGTGCGGGGGCGCGGCCTCCCCGTGCGGGGGCGCGGCCTCCCCGTGCGGGGGCGCGGCCTCCCCGTGCGGGGGTGCGGCCTCCCCGTGCCCGCCTCCACGGGAGCGGGGGCGTCCGGCGCCCGCGGCCACCTGGAACCGCCTGCGTCCGGAACCGCCTGTACCATGCGAACGGTACCCAGATCGAACCAACTCTGCCTGACGCAGAGCTGGCGCGACCGTATGGCGGCCGGCACGCCCTGAGCTGTGGCACCGGCATCTACCGCAGTCAGCGCAAGAGGACAGCTCTCGGCGCGCCCGACACCAGGGCCCACGCGCCACCAGGCGGCAGAAAGGCACGGGCCGTGGCATCCACGGTCACCACGTCGAAGGACTCTGCGGCCACCTCCCGTCCGGGATACGGCCGACTGCTGCGCACCCGCGGCGCCTGGACGTTCCTGCTCCCCGGCTTCGCGGCACGCCAGCCGTTCGCGATGCTCACCCTCTCCATCGTGCTGCTGGTGCAGCACACCACCGGCTCGTACGGCGCGGCCGGCGCCGTCGCGGCGGCCACCGGCGTCTCCATGGCCGTGTTCGCGCCCTACAGCGGCCGGCTCGCCGACCGCTACGGACAGCGCGCCGTCCTGGTCCCCGGCGTCCTGCTGCACACCCTGTCCGGACTGGCCCTGACCGCGCTGGCGCTGAACGGCGCCCCGCTGTGGGCGCTGTTCGCCGCGGCCGTGCCCACCGGCGCCTCGGTGCCCCAGGTCGGGCCCATGGTGCGCGCCCGCTGGGGCGTGAAGCTCAAGGACTCCCCGCTGATGACCACGGCGGCGGCCTTCGAGTCCGTCACCGACGAGCTGACCTTCGTCGTCGGACCGCTGCTGGCCACCGCCCTGTGCACGGCCGTGGACCCGGCGGCCGGCCTGGTGACCGAGGCCGGGCTGACCCTGGTCGGCGGTCTGCTGTTCGCCGCCCAGAAGGGCACGCAGCCCGAGGTGACCGCCCGCGGGCACGCGCGCGTGGAGCACGCCTCCGCGCTCCGCGTCCCCGGGGTGCGCGTCCTGATCGTCACCTTCCTGGGCATCGGCTCCGTCTTCGGCGGCATGCAGGTGTCCCTGGCCGCGTACACCGAGTCGATCGGCGAACCCGGACTGAACGGCGTCCTGTACGGCGTCTTCGCCGCGGGGAACATGCTCTCCGGCATCGCCTGCGGCGCCATCGCCTGGAAGGCCGCTCCCGAACGGCGCCTCGTCGTCGCGTACGCGGCCCTCGCGGTGACCGCCTCCGCCCTGTGGACCGCCCACTCGGCCCTGCTCCTCGGCGGGCTCGGCCTCCTGGTCGGCATGTGCATCGCGCCCGCCCTGATCACCGGGTACACCCTGGTGGACGACCTGGTCCCGGCCGGCGCCCGCACCGAGGCCTTCACCTGGCTGACCGGCGCGGTGGCCCTCGGCCAGGCGGCCGCGGTCACGGTCTCCGGGCAGCTGGAGGACCGCCTCTGGTCCGGTGCCGGGTTCCTGGTCCCGATGGGCGGCACGGTGCTCGCCCTGGTGACGCTGCTGGCCCTGCGGTCGCGGCTGGTGCCGTCCCGGGCGACCCGCGAGATCACGCGTGGCACGACCCGGCACGACTCCGTCGCGATCGGCGATCAGTGAGCGGTGAGCGGTGTTCGGTGAGCAGCGCTCCGGGTTCGGGGACCGGCGGGCGGTGAGCGGCGATCAGTGAGATGTGACGCACTCCCGGGCCGCCGCGCGGGCCTCTGCCGGGTTCGTCCGCGCGGGCGCGCGGAGCCGTGACGACGCCGCGGCACGGCTCCCCGCCTGGGAAGCCGCGCCGCGCGGTGCGTCCGGGGCACGCGCGGGGCGCGGACGGCCACCCCTCCTGACGACGGTCGCGCTCCGGCCGCCGTCCGCGGCGGGGTGACGTGCGTTACGCCGATCACTTGCGGCACGGGTTACCATTGACGATCGTTAGCACTCATCGAGTGAGAGTGCCAGGAGGAAGACAGTGCCCACCTATCAGTACCAGTGCACCGAGTGCGGCGAGGGCCTCGAGGCGGTGCAGAAGTTCACCGATGACGCTCTTACCGAGTGCCCGAACTGCCAGGGTCGCCTGAAGAAGGTGTTCTCGGCGGTCGGCATCGTCTTCAAGGGCTCCGGTTTCTACCGCAACGACAGCCGCGGCTCCTCGTCGAGCAGCACCCCGGCGTCGAAGACGTCCGGCTCGTCGACGGGCTCCTCGGACTCCTCGGACTCCTCGGGCTCCTCGTCCTCGTCCTCCTCCGCGTCCTCCTCGGGCTCCGGTTCGAGCGCGGGTTCCGGGTCCGCGTCCGGGTCCGGCAGTTCCAGCAGCACCGCCGGCAGCACCGCCGCCTGAGGCCGCGTCCTCACGGAGCCCCGTCGTCCCCGACGACGGGGCCCTCGGCGTTCCCGGGCCGGT
>NZ_LIRG01000749.1 GCF_001419695.1 Streptomyces prasinopilosus | reverse complement strand
CGCGCGGATGCGGGCGACCAGGACGGCCCCGTCGAACGGCTTGGTCACGTAGTCGTCGGCGCCCGCCTCCAGCCCCAGGACCACGTCGATGGCGTCCGCGCGCGCCGACAGCATGATCACCGGCACCATCGACTCGTCGCGGATGCTCCGGCACAGGCTGACGCCGTCGAGGCCGGGCACCATGACGTCGAGGAGGGCGATGTCCGGCCGGTCGGCGCGGAACGCCTCCAGGCCCGACAGCCCGTCGGGCTTCGCGGTGACCGCGAAGCCGTCCCGCTCCAGGGCGAGTTGGGTGGCCTCACGGATGACGTCGTCGTCCTCGACGAACAGGACGTGGTTCTGGTCTGCCATCCCGGTCTCTCAGCTCTCGGCTTTCGGTTCTCGGTCTTCGGTTCTCGGTTCTCGGTTCTTGCTCTCCGTGCGCTCCCGGCCCGGTGGGAGCGCACCGCCCCGCCCACCGGACGGACGCGGGAGCCGCGCGGAGGGTTCATCCTCCCGTCGGGCCGGGCGGCCCGCCGGTGCACGCCACGCGCCGCGAAACGCGGTGCGGGCGCCCGTCCCCGAGGGTCGGGGTTCCGGATCCCGGGGCCCCGGCCCCGGGTCTCAGCCGTCGGACCTCGGGGCCTGCTCCGTGCCGGACACCTTGCCGTAGTCGTTGTGGGTGCGGAACTCCTCGGTGAACCGGCCCGCGGTCCAGCGGTAGGTGATCACGTTCTCGCCGGACGGACTCGACACCGGGTCGCCCCGGTCGTACACCTGCATCGTCACCACCAGGTCCCCGCGGTCGATCTCCGCGTACACGGGGGGCTCCTCGGCCCGGAACACGTTCACGTGCGCACCGCCCTGGTCGCGGTACACGTACGAACCGACGCCCACCGCGTCTCCGCAGGTCAGCACGTTGATGACGACGTCGTTCGCGGTCCCCCCGGTGAGGTTGCCGTAGCTCACGTCGACGGGGTACTCGTCGGCGGCACACGGCTTCAGCAGCCGCTTGACCCCGGCCGAGACGAGGGGATCGTCCTTGACCAGCCGCACGGCGTCCACCCGTTCGGCAGCCGGGACCGGTGCCGTCGAACCGGTGGCCGTGGCCGTGGACACGGGGGGACTCACCACCGGGTCCGCGTGGGCGGGGCCCTCGTCGCGGGCACCGGTGCCGCCCGTACCGCAGGCGCTGACGAACAGGGTGACGGCGACGAGCACGGACGTCGCCGTGGTCGCCGCTCGGGCGGTTCTCCGGACCCGTACGGGTCCCGCGCCGGTCAGGCCGCGCAACGCTCCCGCTCCTCACGCTCCAGCGCGCGTGCGTCCAGCTCACGGGCCTCCAGCTCCTCGCGGAGCCGGGCGAGGGCCCGGTGCAGCGTGCTCTTGACCGTTCCGGCCGACATGCCGAGTGCGGCGGCCGTCTCCTCCGTGGACATCTGCTCCCAGTGTCGCAGCACCACCACGCTGCGCTGCTTCGGGGCGAGCACCTTCAGCACGTCCATCAGGAGGGCGCGGTCGGCGTGCTGCTCGGTGGCGTCGTCCACGCGGGCGTCCGGGAGCTGCTCGGTGGGCACCTCCTCCAGCTTGCGGGCACGCCACCACTCGGTCCGGGTGTTGATCATGACGCGGCGCAGGTAGGCGTCGGCCAGCCGCTTGTCGGAGATCCCGTCCCAGCGGCCGTACGTCCGGGCCAGCGCGGTCTGCAGCAGGTCCTGCGCGTCGACGGGGTCCGGCACCAGACGACGGGCGCTGCGCAGCAGCGCGTCCTGCCGGGTCCGGACGTACTCCTCGAACCCGAGCACCTCGCCCTGCGCCATGGTGAACCGCCTTCCGTTCCCCGTACCGGCCCGCCCGTGCGGTCCGGTCCCCCTGCTGTGATCCGTGGTGGTCGTGCCCCTCGCGCCGTGTACCGGGTGCGGGGCACGGGAACGAAGGTACGGAGGCGTTGTCACGGCACTGTGCGGAGCAGCCTGCGGCCTGCCCTCGGCTGTCCGTCGGTTGTGTAACGGAAGTAGGGACGAGGTAAAGGGGCGCGCGGTTGGGGCGCCTATGGGGTGATGTGCGCGGCACCGGCCCGCTCGGCCGGCCGGGTGCCGACACGCCGGCCGCCGGGCCCGGTCCTCGGGCCCGGCCGCCGGGTCAGGTCATCGGCAGCCGGTAGAGGCCGCCGGGCAGCGGTTCGACCAGGCCGTCGGCGACCAGGCCGTCCAGCGCGCGGGCGCGCTGCACCGGCTCCTGCCACACCCGGTCCAGGGCCGCCTGCGGTACGGGCGAATGCGCCTCCCGGAGCACGGCCAGCAGGCGTCCGCGCACCTGGCGGTCCGTGCCCGCGTACGTCTGCCCCCGGCGCGGCGGGCCGTCGTGCGCCGGCTTGTCGGCGAGCCGCCAGGCGCACTGCGAGGCGATCGGGCAGCGGTGGCACGACTCGTTCTTCGCCGTGCACACCAGCGCGCCCAGCTCCATGGAGGCGGCCGCCCACCGCGCGGCGGTCCGCTCGTCCTCGGGCAGCAGCGCGCGGGCGAGCCGGCGCTCGGCGGCCGTGGTGGCGTTCGGCGGGTACTGGACGCCGGTCACCGCACGGGCGAACACCCGCCGCACGTTGGTGTCCAGCACGGCGTGCCGCTGCCCGTACGCGAACGACGCCACGGCGGCGGCCGTGTACTCGCCGATGCCGGGCAGCGCCAGCAGCTGCGCGTGGTCGGCGGGCACGTCGCCCCCGTGCCGTTCCGTTATGGCGGCGGCGGCGCCGTGCAGCCGCAGCGCGCGGCGCGGGTAGCCGAGCCGGCCCCAGGCGCGGACGGCCTCCCCGGGCGCCTCGGCGGCGAGGTCGGCGGGGCGCGGCCAGCGGGCCAGCCACTGCTCGTAGACCGGCAGGACCCGGTTCACCGGGGTCTGCTGGAGCATGAACTCGCTGACCATCACCCCCCACGCACCGGCCTCCGGGCGTCGCCACGGCAGATCCCGGGCGTGCTCGTCGAACCAGTCGATGACGGGGGAGTGGAGCGACGCTCCGGGAGCGTGCTCGGACGAGGGATCGGCGGCGCCGTCGGGCTGGGGCTTCGTGAGAGCAGTCATGGCCTCTCGATCCTGCCACGACCACCGGCACGAACGGGGAACCCGCCGCCCCGTCGTGCCGCAGGGGCGATGGAATCCATGGCCAGAGCTGCAAGCGACGCGATCGCGAACACGGGAGGGCCGGAGCGCGGCGCTCCGGATGCCGGGGACCGCCTCCCGCGCCCTCTGGTCACGGACCGTGAGGAAGACGTCCGTACGATCACACTCCGCGACTTTCGCGTGCCGTGCCTGGCGAAGAGCGCTAACGGACAGCCGTTTCCGGGATGATGATCCGGAAAAGTTGACCTCTCGGCGGCGGGTGGGAGCGGCGAAGTCCCGGATCTCTCGTACAGTTTGCGCCGTGGGATCTCTGCGCAATCCGGTCGGGCCGCTTCCCTCCTCCATCTACTGGCGTAGGAGGGCCGTACTGCTGTCCCTGCTGGGCGTGTTGGCGTTGCTGATCACCTGGGTCGTCGTCTCCCGCGGCGGGGACGGCGGCGGGCACGACAACGGGGCCGACGGCAAGAACCCCGCACCCTCCACCATCGCTCCGGGACCGTCGAGTTCGGGGCCGGCGATCAGCCAGGCACCGGGCGGCCGGGACGAGTCCGGCGACGAGAAGCCGGGTGGCTCCCCGGGCGGTGCCGGCGCGGGCGACGACGGGGCGAACGGCGACTCCGGTGACTCCGGCGACTCCGGCGGTGGATCGGACGGCGACGGCGAAGCCGGGAACGGTACGGGCGGCGCGGGCGGTGGTTCCGGGGGCGGTACGACGGCGGGGGTCGGCGCGGGCGACGCGCTGCCGGCCGGATCCGGACTCCCCGACTGCGCCGCGACCGCGGTCAAGTTCAGCCTGCGCAGCGTCCGCAACTCCTACGAACCCGACGAGAAGCCCACCTTCCGGCTGACCGCGCGGAACATCTCCGGAAACGACTGCAAGGTCGATCTCGGCCCGAAGAACACGGTGTTGACGATCACTCAGGCGAGCGCCGACGACGAGGCGTACTGGGCGTCGGACGACTGCCCCAAGGACGCCGGGAGTCTGGTGTTCCGGGTGCCCGCGGACGACAGCATCACGTACACCGTGAAGTGGGACCGCAAGCCGAGCGCCCCGCAGTGCGCGACCCCGCCGGCCGGGTCGGCCGAGGCGGGCACGTACCTGGTCGAGGCGAAGACGCCGGGGTTCACGAAGGTGCGGACGTCCTTCGTGCTGAAGAACGCCTGACGCGCCCCGCGGGCACCCCGCCTCGGGGCGCAACGCGGGCCCGGCGCGCCGGACTTGGCCCTACCGGGAGCCCTGGACGCACCGGCGCCCGGACATGCCGGGGTTCCCGGACGCACCGGCGCCCGGACGCACCGGGACTCCGGGAGTCCCGGGCACGCCGGAAGTCCTAGACGTACCGCTCCAGGATCGAGCTCTCCGCCAGCCGCGACAGGCCCTCCCGGACGCTGCGGGCGCGGGCCTCTCCGACGCCGTCCACCGTCTGGAGATCGTCCACACTGGCGGCCAGCAGCTTCTGCAGGCCGCCGAAGTGCTCCACCAGGCGGTCGATGATCGCGCCGGGCAGCCTCGGAACCTTGGCGAGCAGCCGGAAGCCGCGCGGGGACACGGCCGAGTCCAGCGTCTCGGGGGAACCGGTGTAGCCCAGGGCGCGGGCCACCGTGGGCAGTTCCAGGAGATCTGCCTGGGGGAGGGCGTTCAGCTCGTCCAGGGCCTGGGCGACGGTGCGGGAGCGCTTGGCGGTCGGCTCGGGCACGTAGTCCCGCACGATCAGCTCGCGCTCCGGTTCCACGCCCGCGATCAACTCGTCGAGCTGGAGGGAGAGGAGACGGCCGTCGGTGCCCAGTTCGACCACGTACTCGGCGATTTCGGCGGCGATGCGGCGCACCATCTCCAGCCGCTGCGCGACCGCCGAGAGGTCCCGGACGGTGACCAGGTCCTCGATCTCCAGTGCCGACAGCGTGCCGGCGACCTCGTCGAGGCGGAGCTTGTAGCGCTCCAGCGTCGCGAGCGCCTGGTTGGCGCGGGACAGGATCGCCGCCGAGTCCTCCAGGACGCGGCGGTGGCCGTCGACGTAGAGCGCGATCAGGCGCATCGACTGGGAGACCGAGACGACCGGGAAGCCGACCTGTTTGGAGACCCGGTCGGCGGTCCGGTGCCGGGTGCCGGTCTCCTCGGTCGGGATGGTCGGGTCCGGTACCAGCTGGACGCCCGCCCGCAGGATCTTCGACAGGTCGGACGACAGGACGATGCCGCCGTCGAGCTTGCACAGCTCGCGCAGCCGGGTCGCGGTGAACTCGACGTCCAGCACGAAACCGCCGCTGCACAGCGTCTCGACGGTCTTGTCGGAACCGAGGACGATGAGACCGCCGGTGTTGCCCCTCAGGACGCGCTCCAGGCCGTCCCGGAGGGCCGTGCCGGGTGCCACGGCACTCAGCGAGGCGCGCATCAGGCGATCGGGACCGGCGCTCCCGCCGGACTTTCCGGGAGCTGCTGCCCGGTCGTTGGCTGCCACTGCACTCCTCCGGTCGCGATGTCTTGGGCGCTCCCGTCCGAGGGCTCCCGTTCGAATCATGCCGGGCTCGCGGGGCCGGGTGCGCACTTCCCCGAGCTTTTCCGAGCGGGAAAACCCTCAGCGGCGGCGGCGTCGGTCGTCGACGCTCCGCGTCGACTTCCTCCTCCGCCTCGCGGCCGCACGCACCCGGTCCCGCTCCCTGTCCGGCCTGGTCCAAACGGGAGACCCTCACGCACTCGGTTCGTACGGACGGGCGAGACCAGGGCAAAGTCTACCGGCGGTCCTCCTCCTCCTGTGGGGCGTCCCGGCGACGCGAACGCGGAAGGACGCGCAGAGCGTCCCCGATGTCCGCTACTTCCAGAACCTTCATCCCCGAGGGGATTCTGCCCGGATCGCCCGGCACGAGCGCGTGCGTGAAGCCCAGGCGGTGCGCTTCGGAAAGCCGGCGCTGCACCCCCGTCACCCGCCTGACCTCGCCCGCGAGCCCGACCTCGCCGATCGCGACCAAATTCTTGGGCAACGGGGTGTCGCTCGCCGCCGACGCGAGGGCGAGGGCGATCGCCAGATCCGCCGCCGGCTCGGAGAGCTTCACCCCGCCGACCGTCGCGGAGTAGATGTCCCGCTTGCCCAAGGCGCTGATGCGGCCGCGCTGTTCCAGCACCGCGAGCATCATCGAGACGCGTGAGGTCTCCAGCCCGGAGGTGGTGCGGCGGGGGGAGGGGATCTGGGAGTCGACGGTGAGCGCCTGCACTTCGGCGACCAGCGGACGGCGGCCCTCCAGCGTCACCGTCAGGCAGGTGCCCGGCACCGGCTCCGCACGACGGGTCAGGAACAGCCCGCTGGGGTCGGCGAGGCCCGTGATGCCCTCGTCGTGCAGTTCGAAGCAGCCGACCTCGTCGGTGGTGCCGTAGCGGTTCTTCACGCCGCGGACCAGGCGCAGCCGCGCGTGCCGGTCGCCCTCGAAGCTCAGGACGACGTCCACCAGGTGCTCCAGCAGGCGCGGCCCCGCGATCGAGCCGTCCTTGGTGACGTGGCCCACCAGCAGCGTGGCCATCCCGCGCTCCTTGGAGGCGCGGATCAGCGCGCCCGCCACCTCGCGCACCTGGGCCATGCCGCCCGGCGCGCCGTCGAGTTCCGGGGAGGCGACCGTCTGCACCGAGTCGAGGATCAGCAGGGACGGCTTCACCGCGTCCAGATGGCCGAGGACGGCGGACAGGTCCGTCTCGGCGGCGAGGTACAGGTGGTCGTCGATGGCGTTGATCCGGTCGGCGCGCAGCCGGACCTGGCTCGCCGACTCCTCGCCCGTGACGTAGAGCGTGCGGTGCTCCTCGCTCGCCGACTTGGCCGCGACGTCCAGCAGCAGCGTGGACTTGCCGACGCCCGGCTCGCCCGCGACGAGCACCACCGCGCCGGGGACCAGCCCGCCGCCGAGGACCCGGTCCAGCTCGGGGACACCGGTGGAGCGGGCCGTGGCCTGGCGGCCGTCGACCTGGCCGATGGGCACGGCGGAGGTGGTGACCCGCCCCGGCGCCGTCGTGCGCACCGCGGGCGCGCCGTACTCCTCGACCGTCCCCCAGGCCTGGCACTCGGGACAGCGGCCGAGCCACTTGGCCGTCTGCCAGCCGCACTCGGTGCAGCGGTAGGACGGTCGGTCCTTGGTGGTCTTGGTACGGGCAGCCATGGTGGGAACGGTAACGCCCGGCACTGACAGCCGGGAGCGCGGTGCCCCGTCGCCGGCCACGCCGTGCCCCGTCGCCGGCCGCCGGAGGCACAGTGCCCGGCCGTCTGCCGTCTGCCGTCGGTCGCCGGCTGCCGGTCGCCGGCCGTCGGTCCCGGAACCGGGCCGTTCCCCCCGGCCCGCCCGGGGGGCGAAGGGACCTCCCCTCCGTTTGAGGGATCGTTTCACCCGTACGGATTAAAAGTGCGCAGGGCTCCGGAAGGGGTCGGCTCCGGCCGCCTACGGTCGCCGAATGATGAGCAGTGGCCCGGAGATCCCGCCCCGCACGACCGGCGTACACCGGGCGCACCGGGGGGTGGGCGGCCACGGGACCGCGCACACGCCGGCGCACCGGCCCCCCGCCTGCCACGAACCGTGTCTGGACGGCCTGTTCACCTACTGCCTGTCGGTGCTGTGCGACCACGACGCGGCGATCACCGCCCTGGCCGACGTCCTCACCCTCGCGGAGCGCCGCGGCCGGCACCTCCCGGAGGCGCCCGGGGACCGCAGGGCCTGGCTGTACGCGCTGGCCCGCTGGGCCTGCCTGCGCAAGCTGGCCGAGGCCCGGCAGAAACCCCGGGCCGCCCACGCGGCGGGCCGGACGGCCCGGGCCGCCACCCCTGCGGCCGTCACCGAGGAGGTGCGGGAGCAGCGCCGCCGTGAGCTGTCCCTGCTCGCCTGGCCGGAGGCCGCGGGCACCACGCCGGAGCAGCGCGAGGCGCTCGAACTCTCGGTCCGGCACCGCCTCGGAGCCCACGAGGTCGCCGCCGTGCTCCACATGGAACCGGCCGCCGCCCGCGAGCTGCTCGCCTCCGCCGCCTGCGAGGTCGAGCGCACCCGCGCGGCGCTCGCCGTCGTCGAGACCGGCGCCTGCCGGGGAGTGGCGCATCTCACCGGGGACAGCCGGCTCGTGCTCAGCAGCGCGCTGCGCCGCGAACTCGTCCGGCACGTCGACGACTGCCCGCGCTGCCGCCGCACCGCCGGGCGGGCCCTCCCCGGCCGCTGGCCCGGCACCGGCGTCGCTCCCGACGTCCTGCACGTCCTGCCGGCTCCCGAAGCGGCCCTGCGCACCGCCCTGGCGCACCACCCGCGCGCGCGTCGCGGCGCGCCCCGCTTCGACCGGCGCGGCTTCCCGATGGACCCCAAGGACCGCGTCGCCCGCCGGAGCCGGCTGCGCGCGCGTGCGGTCACGACGACCGTCGTCGCCACCGTCGTCGCCGCCCCCGTGCTCGCGCTGTACGCCGCCTACCGGGGCGCCCCCGCCGGCGAGGCCCGGGACGACCGGTCGGCCTCCGCGCGGGAGAGCGACCTGCCCCTCGGCCTCCACGGCGACGGCTCGGGCGGTTACGAGAACACCGGCAACGCCGGCACCCGGGCCGGAGGCCTTCCCGGCGAGGCCGGCGGGGCGGACGTGTCCGTGGAGGTCGTCGAGGTCACCGGCGCGGGCCGCAGGGGCGCCGACGTGCTGGGCGTCACCGCCGGTCACAGCGGTGACACCACACTGATCACGCTCACCGCGCGGGGCACCGCGCCGGTCCGCTGGTCCGTGTCGACGAGGGCGCCCTGGCTCCGCCCGAGCCAGTCGTCGGGGACGCTCCGGCCGGGACGGTCACTGAGGATCAAGGTGCACGTCGACCAGCCGCGCGAACCGTCCGGCCCCTGGAGCGCGCGCGTGGCGGTCTCGCCCGCGGGCGCCGTGGTGACCATCGACGGCCACGGCAACACCCCCCGCCCGACCTCCCCGGACGGCCGGGACCCTCGGAGTGGCCGGGAG
>NZ_LIRG01000748.1 GCF_001419695.1 Streptomyces prasinopilosus | reverse complement strand
GGGCGCGGCGGGAGTCCGGGCCGGGCGCGAGGCCGGAAACCGGTTCCGGGGCGAGGTCCGGGATCGGGGCCGGGGCGAGCCCGGAGGCGCGGCCGGGAGCCGGGATGCCGTCGACGGACCGGGCGCGGGTCACGTCGAACCGCTTCATCCGGTCGAGCACCGCCTGTGCCGTGGGCCGCGCCATCTCGTCGACGATCCGCCCGTCGACCAGGAACAGCACCAGGTCGGAGTGGGCGGCGGCGCCGGGGTCGTGGGTGACCATCACCACGGTCTGGTGCAGCCGGTCCACGGCCTCGCGCAGGAAACCGAGCACCTCCAGTCCCGCGCGCGAGTCGAGATTGCCGGTCGGCTCGTCCGCGAAGATCAGCTCGGGCCGGGAGGCCAGCGCCCGCGCGCACGCCACGCGCTGCTGCTGGCCGCCGGACAGCTGCGCCGGCCGGTGCCCGAGCCGGTCCCGCAGCCCCAGCGTGTCGACGACCTGGTCCAGCCACTTCCCGTCGGGCTTCCGGCCCGCGATGTCCATGGGGAGGGTGATGTTCTCCAGCGCGTTCAGCGTCGGGATGAGGTTGAACGACTGGAACATGAAACCGATCCGGTCCCGGCGCAGACGTGTCAGATCACGGTCCTTCAGCCCCGTGATCTCGGTGTCGCCGAGCCACACCCGGCCGGCGGAAACGGTGTCGAGCCCGGCCAGGCAGTGCATCAGCGTCGACTTGCCCGACCCCGACGGTCCCATCACCGCCGTGAACCGGCCCCGCGCGATGTCCACGTCCATCGCGTCCAGGGCGAGCACGGTCGTCTCACCGGACCCGTACGCCTTCGTCAGCCCGCGGGCGCGGGCCGCGATCGGGTCGGCCGACGTGAGGCCGGGGGTGTGCTCCGCAGCGGGTGTGGACAAGACCGTCTCCTCCGTGTGGGCCTCGGGCCGTGCCGCTCGTGCTGGTCGCGCCCGACGGCAGTGTGATCCGGCCCACACCGAATATCCCTCGTAAGGGCGGGGGCGCGCCATTCCGCTGTACGGGGCACCGTCCTGTTTCCCGGGCGGGGACCGTGCGACGGCCGGAGGCGACGGCACCCGGGGAATGCCTCGACGAGCCGGCCGCCGCGCGGGGAACGGGCCGTTCACCGGCCCCGGCCGGTGCCGGCACCGGGGCGCGGGCCCCGGGGCGGGGCCGGGACCCGGACGGGCGCGCACGCGCAGGAGGGCATCGTCCGAGCGGCGTGGGAACGCGCCCCGGCGCGCGGAAGGAGCGCCGGCCGTCCCCCGGGCGACCGGTCCGGCGGGGCCGCCCCGCCCGCGTGGACGGCCCTGCCGCCGAACTGCGCCGATGGAGCGAGTGGGCGGCTCGGACCCGCGGTCAGCCCCGGCCCGTCGCCGGGTCGTCCGCCGGATCGCGCGCGGGCCGCCAGGCGGTGCCCAGCACGCAGTACGACGTCGGCAGCCTCGGCCCGTCCTGCGGCATCAGCGTGCGCCGGTACGGGCCGAGCTCGAACCCCGCCTCCCGCAGAGCACCGACCGGTTCCCGCGCCACGTGGCAGCCACCGGCCAGCGGTGGCCACACCGTCCGGTCCAGGGCGCGCTGGGCGAACCGCATCACCCGGCCACCGCCCCGCCCGTGCTCGAAGAACCGCACCTCGCCGCCCGGCCGCAGCACCCGCCTGAGCTCCGCGAGCGCCCGCGGCACGTCCCGCACGCTGCACAGCACCAGGGAGACGACCGCCGCGTCGAACGCCTCGCTCCCGGCCGGCAGCGCCTCCGCGGTGCCCGGCGCGACGTCCACCGGGACAGGGGCGCGCAGAGCGGCCTCCGCGGCCAGACCGCGCAGCACCCGCTCCGGTTCGACCGCGACCACCTCCGAGACGGTGCCCGGATAATGCGCGAAGTTGAGGCCGTTGCCCGCACCGACCTCGATCACCCGGCCGGACAGCCCGCCGAGCAGTTCCCGCCGGATCGCGGCCATGCCCCAACGGGTCTCCGCGGCCGCACTGACCCGCGCGTAGGAGCGGGCGAACAGCGGGTGGTGCACGGGATCCCGCGCCACCTTCGCGGAGCCGGCCGTCATGGGACCACCTCCCTGTCCGGACGAACCCGGGAGCCGAGGCGGGACACGAGAACGGCCGTCTCCCGCGGGACGGGTCCCCGGGCCGGGGGCCCACCGGGATCGTCCCCCGCGAGGAGCCTTCCCATGCCCCGCACCGGCATCCGGCCGTGTGGCTCCCGGGACCGGGAGCCACACGCGGTGCGGGAGATCAGCCGGCCTCCCGCTCCCGGAACACCGCCGCGTCCCACGTGCCGTCCAGCCGCGGTGCCAGCCAGCGGGGCGCCGACGCGCGGAAGCCGGCCGGGGGCAGGCCGGCCGCGCCGGCCGGGACCGCGCCCAGCAGCGGCACCCCCGTCACCTCCGGCAGGTCCCGCACGTTGCAGCGCGCGGCCAGACCGGCCCCGGCGGGCCAGCTGCCGATCACCAGGCCCGCCGGGTCGAGCCCGCGCGAGCGCAGTTCACGCGTCGTCAGCTCGGTGACGTTCAGCGTGCCGAGTCCCGCCGCCGTCACCACGAGCACCGGCGCCGACAGCAGCGCCGCGGCGTCCGCCAGCGTCCCGCCGTCCCCGTCGAACCGGACGAGCAGCCCGCCCGCGCCCTCCACGAGCACCAGATCGTGCTCGGCGGCCAGCTTGGCGGCGGCCTCGGCCACCTCGTGCGGACGCACCGGCGCCCGGTCCGCCCGCCGGGCGGCGGTGGCGGGTGCCAGCGGCTCCGGATACCGGGCGAGTTCGGCGGTCGTGACGGCCCCGGCGAGCCGCGCGACCTCCTCGGCGTCCCCGGGCTCGTCCGGCCGCACTCCGGTCTGCGCCGCCTTCAGCACGGCCACCGACCGGCCCGCCGCCAGCGCCGTCGCGGCGACCGCGGCCGTCACCACCGTCTTGCCGACCTCGGTGCCCGTGCCCGTGATCACCAGTACCGGCATGTCATCCCTCCTCGGCCGCCGCGCACACCGCGTCCGCGATCCGGGCCACGTCCGCGTCGCCGGTGACGTACGGCGGCATGGTGTAGACGAGATCGCGGAACGGCCGCAGCCACACGCCCCGGCGCACCGCCGCGCGCGTGGCGGCCTCCACGTCCACCTCGTGGTCGAGCTGGACGACGCCGACGGCGCCGAGGACCCGCACGTCACGGACGCCCGGCAGACCGGCCGCCGGCGCCAGCCCGTCGCGCAGGCCCGACTCGATGCGCTTGACCTCCGCGAGCCAGTCCTGCCCGAGCAGCAGTTCGATCGAGGCGCAGGCCACGGCGGCCGCCAGCGGATTGCCCATGAACGTCGGACCGTGCGCCAGCACCGGTACGTCGCCGCGCGCGATGCCGCCGGCCACGCGCGCGGTGCACAGGGTCGCCGCCAGGGTCAGGTAGCCGCCGGTCAGCGCCTTGCCCACGCACATCACGTCCGGTGTCACCGCCGCGTGCCCGGCCGCGAACAGCGCACCCGTACGCCCGAACCCGGTCGCGATCTCGTCGAACACCAGCAGCACGTCGTGCGCGTCGCACGCCTCGCGCAGCACCCGCAGGTACGCGGGGGAGTGGAAGCGCATGCCGCCCGCCCCCTGCACCACCGGCTCCACGATCACGGCCGCCAGTTCCCCGGCGTGC
>NZ_LIRG01000747.1 GCF_001419695.1 Streptomyces prasinopilosus | reverse complement strand
CCGGCCACGGTGTGTGTCCTCTCGGGTGACGTCCATCACGCGTACGTCGCGGAGCCGAGCTGGGACACGAAGGGCCCGTGCCCCGGGCCCTTCGTGTCCCAGCTCGGCTCCGCGACGTACGCGTGATGGACGTCACCGGAGAGGACACACACCGTGGCCGGCGCGTCCGGTCCCGTGCCGGCCTCGGCGATCACCTTCGCCAGCTCCCCGAAGGACTCCGGGAACGCCGCCCAGTGCTCCAGGTCCGCCGCGCGGCGCAGCCACTCCCCGAAGCGTGCCCAGCGGGGCCCCTTGTCGCCCCGGGCCAGCACGGAGCTCCACCCCTCGACGTCGTGCACCAGGTGCGGCAGCAGCCAGGGCAGGGACGTGCCGATGAGGAGGTGGTCGTAGGTGCCGCGCCCGTCCAGCGCCTGTTCGCGCACCCAGGCGGCCTCGGCCGGGTCGAGCATCGCGCGCTCGCCCTCCGCCAGGACCCGGGCCGCCCGGCTGTCCACCATCAGCAGCCGCACCCGGCCGAAGTCGCGCCGGTAGCTCCAGCGCACCGAGGCCGCGTCCGCCTCGGCCCTCGCGGCGAAGGCCCGCAGCACCTCCGTGCCGTCGGGGCGCTCCCGCACGGACGCGTACAGCGGGTCCGCCGCCAGTTCGCGCGGGGAGAGGTTGCCGAGGTGCTGGTACACCCAGTACGACGCCAGGCCGCTGCGCACCCGCTCGCCCCACCAGGACGTGGCCCGCATGTCGTCGACCCAGGAGGCGGAGGTGTTCCAGTCGTCGATCACGTCGTGGTCGTCGAAGACCATG
This sequence comes from Streptomyces prasinopilosus, assembly GCF_001419695.1. GTDB lineage: Bacteria > Actinomycetota > Actinomycetes > Streptomycetales > Streptomycetaceae > Streptomyces > Streptomyces prasinopilosus. The sequence continues at coordinate 1,569 of NZ_LIRG01000747.1, read as the reverse complement.
CACGTGGGCACGGTCGACAGCAGCCAGCGCACCAGCGGGTCGCGCCAGGACTCGTAGTAGAGGTGGGTGTACTCCTCGTAGTCCGTCACCTGGTCGCCCGGCGGGTCGTCGAGGTCGCGGCGGGCGGCGAGGTAGGCGCGCGTGGCGTCGGAGACCTCGTCCGCGTACACCTGGTCGCCCAGGAGGAGCAGCACGTCGGGCCGTTCGCCGTCCGGGTCGGCGGCGATGCGCGCGGCCAGTCCGTGCAGCGCGTCGGGGCCGACGGGATCCGACTCGCCGGCCGGCGGGGACGCCCAGCGGCAGGAGCCGAAGGCGACCCGCACGGTGGCGCCGGCCTCCGCGCCGGGTGTGGAGACGACGGAGGGCGGCAGCGGTGCGAAGGCCTCGTCCTCGGCCGGCGGCCACACGCGGGCGCGGTCGAGGAACACCTCGTAGGGCGTCGTCGTGCCCGGGGTCAGGCCGGTCACCTCGACGAGCGCGTAGTGGTGCCCCGCGACGCGGAAGGTGCGGGCCGTCCCGCCGGACCCGTCGGCGCAGCGCACCTCGGCGGTGCCCGGCCGGTCCGTCTCGATCCAGACGGTCGCGGACGAACCGTCGACGTACCTCAGCAGCGGTCCGAGGCGCAGTCCGGTCATGGTGGTGCCCCTTCCTCCGTCGCTCCGTACGGTACGGAACGACGGAGGAGTACGGGAGATCCCGGGTCCGTTGAGGTGTACCGGGCGGTCAGCAGCCCGCGAGGTGGCCCTGCAGGGCGGACTTCTCGGCCGAGTCGACCGACAGGCCGTAGTGGTACTTCACCTGCACCCAGGCGCGGACGTAGGTGCAGCGGTAGGCCGTGCGGGACGGCATCCACTCGGCGGGGTCCTTGTCGCCCTTGGCCTGGTTGACGTTGTCGGTGACCGCGATCAGCTGCGGGCGGGTCCGGTCGTTGGCGAAGGCCTGGCGCTGGGAGGTGGCCCAGTTCCGGGCGCCGGAGTCCCAGGCCTCCGCGAGCGGGACGACGTGGTCGATGTCGACGTCGGAGGCGGCGGACCAGGTGGCGCCGTCGTACGGGGAGTACCAGCTGCCGCTGGTGGCGGCGCAGGCGGAGTCGGTGACGACGTTCGTGCCGTCGCGCTTGAGGATCGTCTCGCGGGTGTTGCAGGTGCCGCTGACGGTGATCCAGTGGGGGAAGAGGTCGCGGTCGTAGCCGGTGCGGACCTCGGTGGAGACGGGCAGCGCGGCGAGGTAGCCGCGGGCGGTGGCGGCGCTCACCGGGGTGGGGAGGGCGGCGGAGGCGCTCGGGCCGTTGAGTATTCCGGCGGAGGCCACGAGGGCGGTGAGCGCCGCGAGGACGCCCAGGCGTCGACGCGCGTAGAACTTCGGCATGCGAACTCCCTTGTGGGATGGGGACGTTGGAGCGCGGGCACGGGAATGCTCGCCCGAAGGCGTTACGGGGAGGGGTGGGCCCGGTGAGAAGTTAATGACGTGTGCATGTCGCGTCTAGGGGTGGGACGGTGCCGATGTGGTGCGGATGCCGTGGCGCAGGCCGCGCGGGCGTGACGCGCCGCGGCATCCGCACCACATCGG
>NZ_LIRG01000746.1 GCF_001419695.1 Streptomyces prasinopilosus | reverse complement strand
CCGCCGCGAGCCGGGGAGCACGGTGCACCGCGGCGGCAGGGCGGCACACACGGGGGAGTGGAGAACACGGTGCGGAAGACGACGGGCCGGGAGACGGCGGACCCGGGGGCGATACGGGAGGCGGCGGCCCGGGAGACGGCCCCGAAGGCGGCGCCCGCGGCGCGGACACGGCGGCGGATGCGGTCCGGCACGGTGATGCTCGGTGGCGCGGGACTCCTCGCGGCGGCCCTGTCCGCGTGCAGCTCGGAGCCGGACCGCCGCTGCGTGGACCGGGACAGCTACGACCACCTCAAGGGCTACCGGATCGTCGCCGACGACCACTGCGCGACGGCCTCCGGTTCCCTCGGCGAGGGAGCCGACCCCGACTGGTACTACGACGCCGACGTCAGCAACGGCTGGGCCGACGACGGCACCTTCAGCCGGAGCCAGGCCGTCGACCGGGGCGGCTTCGGCTCGTCCTCCGGCAGCGGCGGCGGCTGACCGCCCCGCCGGACGGAGAGACGGCCGGACGGAGAAGCGGCCGGACGAGGAAGCGGCCGGACGAGGAAGCGGCCGGACGAAGAGACGGCCCAGCGAGCAGACGAAGGACCCGCCCGTGGAACGCCGCACCATCGAGCCCCGGCCCGGCTGGCAGCAGACCGTCGAGGAACAGGGACTCATCTACCCCCTCACCCTGCCCGAGCGGTTCGAGGCCGACCGGGCGGCGGGCCTCCCCGTCCCCGACGACGCCTGGGTCCCGTACTGGGACGAGAGCGCGTACTACGTCTTCGGCCTCGACGAGGTGGAGGCGCTGGAGGAGGTCGTCGGGGAACTGCACCGCATGTGCCTCGCGGCCGCCGACCACATCGTCACCGCCGACCGCTTCGCCGACCTCGGCATCACCGATCCGCGGGTCGTCCGGGCGGTCACCGAGGCCTGGCACCGGCGGGCCGAACTCCCCTCCCTCTACGGCCGCTTCGACCTCCGCTACGACGGCACCGGTCCCGCGAAGCTGCTGGAGTACAACGCCGACACCCCCACCTCCCTGGTGGAGGCCGCCTCGCCCCAGTGGTTCTGGATGGAGGAACGGTTCCCCGGCGCCGACCAGTGGAACTCCCTGCACGAACGCCTCGTCGACGCCTGGCGCCGGCAGGCCGCGCTCCTTCCGCCGGGCAGCCCGCTGTACTTCGCCCACTCCTCGGCCGACGTCCTCGGCGAGGACCTCATGACCGTCGCCTACCTCAAGGAGACCGCCGAGCAGGCGGGCCTCGACACCGCGTGGCTCACCGTGGAGGAGATCGGCTGGGACCGGCTCTCCGGCCGCTTCGTCGACAACGGCCTCCGGTTCATCCGCAGCATCTTCAAGCTGTACCCCTGGGAGTGGCTCACCACCGACCGCTTCGCCGGCCACGTCCTCGACACCCTCGACAACGGCGGCGGCACCGGCAGCACCCTGTGGATCGAACCCGCCTGGAAGATGCTGCTCAGCAACAAGGCCCTGCTGGCCGTCCTCTGGGAACTCTTCCCGGACCACCCCAACCTCCTCCCGGCCCACCTCGACGGCCCCCGCGACCTGGCGTCGTCCACCGGCTACGTGGCCAAGCCGCTGCTCGGCCGCGAGGGCGCCGGGGTGACGGTCCACCCGCCGGGCAGCGCCCCCGCGGTCCGCGACGAGCCCTGCTGCTACCAGCAGCTCGCCCCGCTGCCGGACTTCGACGGCAACCACGTCGTCCTCGGCGCGTGGACCGTCGGGGACGAGCCCGCCGGCCTGGGGATCCGCGAGTCGTCGGGCCTGATCACCGACGAGTACGCCCGCTTCCTCCCGCACGTGATCCTCTAGACCCGCACCCCGCCC
>NZ_LIRG01000745.1 GCF_001419695.1 Streptomyces prasinopilosus | reverse complement strand
CGACTCCGTTCCCCCCGTCCTCCGATGTCCTCGCCGGACGGGGGGAACGGAGTCGGGGAGCGACGGGTTCACGCAGTCACCGACGGTGCGGCCTCGGGACCGTACGGGCCCGGCGTGACGGATTCGTGCGCGCCCCGGGGGGTCCGGCGGCGGGGATGTGCGGCCTCCGCAGACACGGGAAGTGGTTCAGGCGCGCTCCAGAACGGCCGTCACCCCCTGTCCGCCCGCCGCGCAGACGGAGATCAGGCCGCGGGCGGGGGCGTCCCGTTCGGCCAGGAGTTTCGCGAGGGTCGCGACGATGCGGGCGCCGGTGGCGGCGAAGGGGTGACCCGTGGCCAGGGAGGAGCCGGCCACGTTCATCCGGGCGCGGTCGACCGGGCCCAGGCCCCGCTTCTCCCAGGCGGCCAGGGTGGCGAGCACCTGGGAGGCGAAGGCCTCGTGAATCTCGATCAGGTCGAAGTCCGCGAGGTCCAGCCCGGTGCGCTCCAGCAGGCGCGGGACCGCGTACGCGGGGGCCATCAGCAGGCCGTCCTCGCCGTCCGCCACATCGCCGTGCACGAAGTCCACGGCGGCCGTCTCGTACGCGGTCAGGTACGCCAGCGGCTCCAGTCCCCGCGCCCGCGCCCACTCCTCGCTCGCCAGCAGGACCACCGCCGCGCCGTCGGTGAGCGGGGTCGAATTGCCCGCCGTCATCGTCGGGTCGGGGCCGTCCAGGCCGAACACCGGCTTCAGGGCGGCGAGTTTCCCGACGGTCGAACCCGGCCGGAGGTTCTGGTCGCGGGCCAGCCCGCGGTGGGGCACCACCAGGTCCCGGAAGAAGCCGCGTTCGTACGCCGCCGCCAGCCGCTGGTGGCTGGTCGCCGCCAGTTCGTCCTGGGCCTCGCGGGTGATGCCCCAGGCGCGGGCGGTGACCGCGGCGTGTTCGCCCATGGACAGGCCGGTGCGCGGTTCGGCGTTGCGCGGGATGTCGGGGACGAGGTGGCCGGGGCGCACCTTCGCCAGGGCCGCGAGGCGGGCGCCGGCCGTCTTCGCCCGCCGCGCCTCCAACAACACCTGCCGCAGGCGGTCGTTGACGCCGAGGGGCGCGTCGCTCGCCGTGTCGGAGCCGCCCGCGATCGCGGACTCCGTCTGGCCGAGGGCGATCTTGTTGGCGGCGGCGACGACGGCCTGGAGGCCGGTGCCGCAGGCCTGCTGGATGTCGTAGGCGGGGGTGCGGGCGTCCAGCGCGGAGCCGAGGACGGTCTCCCGGGCGAGGTTGAAGTCGCGGCTGTGCTTGAGCACCGCTCCGGCGACGAACTCCCCGACCGATCCCGGCGCTTGAAGTCCGTACCGCTCGACGAGGCCGTCCAGGGCGGCGGTCAGCATCTCCTGGTTGGAGGCGGTGGCGTAGGGGCCGTCGGAGCGGGCGAACGGGATGCGGGTGCCGCCGATGATTGCGACGCGCCGCACGGCGGCCGGCCGCGCGGAGCCCACCGGCCGCGCGGAGCCCAGCGGTTCGCGCGGCTCCGCCGGTCCGTCCGGTCCGCTCGCCCTGCTCGGTTCCCGAGGGTTCATCTCGACCCGCTCCTCACACTGACGTAGGATTACCACCGGTAACCTTACTTCAGAGTAAGTTCCGTTGGGGCGCGTACGCGCAGACGCGCACCGGACGCATCCAGGGCTGGGAGTCGCACATGGCCGACCGCTATCTGAGCTTCACCGGGACCACGCCCGGCCGCCTCCTGAGCCGTCGGCTGGGCCTCCCCCAGCCGGCCCCGCTGAAGCGCTGGTCGGCGGCGCGGCCGGGCCTCGACGGCGGTCTGCTCCACCTCACCGCGGGCAAGTCCGGCCTCGACCTGGCTCCCGTCCTCGCCCGTGCGGGGCTCTCCACGGGCGGGCCCGGCGGCGCGGACGACACCGGCCGGCCCGCCTCCGTCGTCCTGGACGCCACCGGGGTGCGCGACGTGGCGGACCTCGCCGAGGTGCACGCGGCCCTGCATCCCGTCGTGCGGTCGGTCGCCGCGAGCGGCAGGGTCGTCCTGCTCGGCTCCCCGATCGACGCCGCCGACCACCATCAGGCGGCCGCCCAGCAGGCGTTGGAGGGCTTCACCCGCTCCCTGGGCAAGGAGATCGGCCGGGGCCGCACCGTGAACCTGGTCCGCCTCGCCGACGCGGACGCCGCCGAGTCCACCCTGCGCTTCCTGCTCTCGCCCAAGTCGGCCTACGTCAGCGGTCAGGTGATCGAGGTCGGGGCCGGCGCCACCACCGGCACCGGCCCCGCCGGCGCGTCCGCCGCGGACCCGTGGGACCTCCCCCTCGCCGGACGCACCGCCCTGGTCACCGGCGGGGCCCGCGGCATCGGCGAGGCGGTCGCCGAAACGCTGGCCCGGGACGGCGCCGAGGTCGTCGTGCTCGACGTGCCGCGGGCCGGGGCGGACGCCCGGCGCGTCGCCGAACGGATCGGCGGCCTCGCCCTCCCTCTCGACATCACGGCCGCCGACGCGGGTGCCCGGATCGCCGAGGCGCTCCCCGGCGGCCTGGACGTCCTCGTC
>NZ_LIRG01000744.1 GCF_001419695.1 Streptomyces prasinopilosus | reverse complement strand
GGTGGCGCTCGTCCTCGGCGTCGTCCTGGCGGTCCTGGCCGTCCTGGCGCTCCTGGCGGCCGCCGCGCCACCCCGCGCCCCCGGGGAGTCCGGCCCCTGGTCCGGGGACGGCGACCCGCCCGCCGAGGACGGCGACCCGCCCGCCGGGGACACCTCACCCGGCGCGCACACTCACCCGCGCCGGGTGAGGCCGCCCGGGGCCCGCCGGGGGCACGCTCGAGACGGCACAGAGCCGCCGGGCGAGCGCCCGGCGGCGGAGGACGGAGGACGGGCATGAGCGCACCGACCCACCTGGCGTACGACTATCCGCTGCTGAGCGCTTTCTGGACCATGCTCTGGTTCTTCCTGTGGATCATGTGGTTCATCCTGCTCTTCCGGATCATCAACGACATCTTCCGCGACGACCGGCTGAGCGGCTGGGCGAAGACCGGCTGGCTGGTGTTCTGCGTCGTCCTGCCCTTCCTGGGCGTGTTCGTCTACGTGATCGCCCGCGGCAGGAACATGGGCCGCCGCGAGGTCTCCCAGGCACGCGCGCGGCAGGAGGAGTTCGACGCCTACGTCAGGCAGACCGCGGCAGGCGGCCGGCCCAGCAGTGTCGACGAGCTCGCCAGGCTGTCCGAGATCCGCGCCCACGGCGACATCACGGACGAGGAGTTCCGCAGGGCGAAGGAGCTGGTCCTGACCGGCCACGGCCCGGCGGAGCACGCGGACTCCACCGCCCGCACCCCCACCCGTTGAGCGCCCGCACCCCACGGAACGAGGTTCAGGATGACCGCGACACACACCGGGCCGGCCCACACGGCACGGCAGGAATGGGCGACCGGCCTGACCGTCTTCGGCGCCGTGATGCTCTTCCTCGTCGGCCTGCTCGACGTCCTCCGGGGCATCATGGCCATCGCCGAGGACGACATCTTCGTCACGACGCCCCGCTACGTGTTCGAGTTCGACCTGACCAGCTGGGGCTGGATCCACCTCGTGCTGGGCGCGATCGCCGTGTCCGTCGGCGTCGGACTGCTCCGGACCGCGACGTGGGCGCGCGTCACCGGCGTGGTCGTCGCCGGACTCGTCATCATCGCCAACTTCCTCTCCATGCCGTACTACCCGGTGTGGTCGGTCGTGATGATCACCATCTCGGGCTTCGTCATCTGGGCGCTGTGCGTGGTCGAGCGCGGCGGCCTCTCCGACCTGTCCGGGGAGCGCACCCCGCGCGAGGGGTGAGGAACGGCCCCGGCACGACGCGGACGGCACGAAAGGACGGAACCGGCGCGTACCCGGGAGCGCGAGGAGAAGGGCCTGCGGGTGGAACGGCACAGGGGCGGCACGAGGGAACCGGACGCGGCAGGGGCCGCCACCGCGCGCGGAGGCGGTGCCGGACGGACCCGCCTCCTCGCCCGCCTCGCCCTGCTCGCCCTCCTGGGAAGCATCCTGGTGCCGCTCGTCGCCGCCGGCCTGCGGAGCGTGCTGTGGGTACCGGTCGGCGTCGCGGGGCTCGCGCTCGTCGCCGTCGGCGTGTGGTGGGCCCTGTCCCACACGGGGGTGCTCCGGGTCCTCGGGGCGTTCCTGTCGGTGGCCGCCCCGGTCGCCGTGCTCGCCCTGTACGCCGCGTCCGGCGTGCTGGGGCCGGCCCTGGCGTCCCTGGCCCTGTGGGCGCTGGCCGTCACGGCGGCGCGCACGGCCCTGGCACCGGACCGCCCCGCCTCCGAGCAGGCCGTCACCGAGGCGCCCCGCGCCCCCTGGGTCCTCATGAATCCGCGCTCCGGCGGCGGCAAGGTGGGCCGTTTCCGGCTGGCGGAGAAGGCGCGGGCGGCGGGCTGCCGGGTGGTCCTGCTCGACACGGGCCAGGACGTCTCCGAGCTGGCCCGGCGGGCCGTCGCCGAGGGAGCCGACCTGCTGGCGGTGGCGGGCGGCGACGGCACCCAGGCCCTGGTGGCCGAGGTCGCCTCGCGTCACGACCTGCCGTTCGTGGTGATCCCCGCGGGCACCCGCAACCACTTCGCCCTCGATCTCGGCCTCGACCGCGACGATCCGGCCGCGGCCCTGCGCGCCCTGACCGACGGCGTCGAACTCCGCGTCGACCTCGGCTACGCCGCGGACCGGGTCTTCGTCAACAACGCCTCGTTCGGAACGTACGCGTCCGTCGTCACCGATCCCGCGTACCGGGACGCCAAGGCGCGCACGGCCCTGCGCACCCTCCCCGGTCTCCTCACCGGCGAGGCCGCGCCCGAACTGCGGATGCGGGCCGGCGGCACGCGCGTCGACGGACTCCAGGCACTCCTCGTCGGCAACAACCCCTACGGGCGTGCCGTCGACGCGGCCCGTCCGGGGCGCCGGGAACGGCTGGACTCGGGGCTCCTCGGCCTGGTGGGCGTACGGGTCGGCACCGCCGCCGAGGCGGCGCGCCTCGTGCGCGGTCCGCGCTCCTCCGGGGGGCTCGTCCGGCTGAACGCCGAAGAGGTCGTCGTCGAGGCCGGCACGGACACGCTCCCCGTCGGCATCGACGGGGAACACGTCGTCCTGCCGTCACCCGTCGTGTGCCGCAGCGCGCCCGGTGCGCTCCGGGTCCGCGTGCCGCGCCGCCGCCCTCACACGCTGCGCGGCGGAGCGGCGGCCGACTGGCCGCGCGTGGCACGAGCGGCGCTGGGCCGGCCGGTCCCGCTCCGGTGACGGCGACGGATCCCGGCCCGGTGCCGGCCCGTGGCGCCCGCCCTCGGTGGCGCGCCCCGTACGGGGGGAGGACGCTGGACACGAGGGGACCCCGAGGGAGGGACACCCCATGACCCGGACCAAGGACCGCCAGGCCCGTACGCCGTTCCTCTCCCGCCCCGGCGTCCGCCGTCTCGTGCCGTTCTTCCTGATCACCGCGATCGCTCTCGTCTTCGTCTTCGAGAACCGTGCGAGTGTCGAGATCCGCCTGCTCGTTCCGATGGTGACCATGCCCCTGTGGGGCGCCCTCCTCATCGCCTGGGGCCTCGGCGTGCTCGCCTGCCTCCTCACCGTGCGCCGGCGGTCGAACCGGCGCTGACGGTCGAGCCGGCGCCGACGGCGGCCGGGGCGGGTCCCCGCGCCGTCCCGTTCTCCCCCGGCCCTCGAGGACAGGTCCGCGGTGAACCCCGCCGTCGCCGCCGGCAGGGGGCACGTTCGAGGGGGGCGCGGAGCCCGCCCGGAGGACTAAGTGAGTGAGTCCGATGTCTGTGCCGGCCGCGACTATCGAACAGCACGGCGGCAGAACACCGGCCGGAGTCTTCGCCCGCACCGGACAACGACTCCTCGCCCTCGCCGCCGGCATCTGGCACGACCGGGCCACTGGCGCCGCAGTCAAACGATCACTGATCGCCTACGACCGGTGAAGACATCGGACTCATTCATCCAGGTGGACCTGACGACTCAAGAGCCCACTGCAAGACGAAGGGCCGAGGGGAAGCTGCTGCCGGGATCCTGGCCCTCACCATCGCCGGGGCGGGAGTGAAGTGGGTCGTCGACAGACTGCGCGGCCCGGACTCCAAGGCGGGATCCGACGGACCAACGGCTGGACCTTCTGGCTGGCCGACACCCCTGAGGGACAGGTGACGCCGGCCGACCTGCGCGCCGTCGGCGAGCGGCTGCTGCGGCTGCCGGGCGTCCCCGGCCCCGTCCGGCGGCGCCTGGCCCACCAGCGGTCCGGCTCGCCGACACACTACCGCTGGTGCGGGGACAGGAACTGCCGCACTGACAGCCGTCCCGCCTCGGCTCCCGCCACCAGCCCGCGCTGCGGCTCGCCGGGGCCGCCGCGACGGAAGCCGGCGTCCTCCCGGCCTTCACGGCCGCCGAGGACGCCGGGCGGGCCCTGGCACGGGCCGCGAGGACGGATCTACCTGTTGATCCAGATGCCGAAGTCCCGCGTGGCCGTGTAGAAGTCCTGGAAGCCCAGGCGCGCCCCCGCACTACGGGTCACCGTGCCCTTGGCGATCGCGCCGCCGGCGGCCGAGGCGGTGTAGATCGGGCCGCCGCTGTCACCGCTGCGGGCCGCCTCCCGGCCGTCCATCTGCTCCGCCTCCACCAGGTCTTCGGAGTCGTTGTAGAAGAAGAGGACCTTCATGTTGCAGACCGGGCCGCCCGTGGCCCGTGCGCTGGTGATTCCGGACTGGCACAGGTACTCACCCGGGAAGACGTGGTCCCAGCCGTCGACCCGCACGCCCGCGTCGCTGTCGGGTCCCCCGGTGTACATGAAGTTGTCGGAGTTCGTGGGGATGAGCATCACGTCGTGGGCGTCACTGGACTTGGTGGAGGTGCCGATGTAGGTGCCCTGCGGGTTGGTGAACCGATTGCCGCTCCGACCGCAGTGCTCAGCGGTGAGCAGGTAGGTCGCGCTTGCGTCACGCACACCGAACCCGGCCGTGCACGCCCCGCCGTTGAAGTTTATCTGTGCTCCGCCCGACCACGGCGCACCGTCGTTCACACGCGAGCGTTCCTGGAGAGGCTCCTCGCTGATCGTCTTCACGGACACGCCGGCGATCCGGTCGACCGTGCTGTGGTCCTGGGCGACGGAGGCGGTGCGGGCCGCGCGGGTGGTGTCCTGTGCCAGGATCAGTCCGCTGCCGTCAGTGGGGATCTTGACGCTGTGGCCGAGCGAGGGGTCCTTCTCCAGCCGGGCTTGTAACAGCTCGGAGGCGTCCTTGAGTTCGGCCAGCGAGTGGTCCGCGGCGACGATGTGCACGGGGGCGGTTCTGCGGGCCCGCTCCGCGGCCCGCCGTAAGGGCTCGGGCAGGTCGCCCTTCCACCACAGGGTGACGTGGTCTTCCTGAAGGCCGATGCCCGTGTAGCCCTCGTAGTGGCCCCGCTCCTGGGCCTTGGCCAGGATGCTCGCAGCGGCGACGAGGGGTCGCTGCTCGTTCATCTTCCGCAGGTTGTCGGCGCCGACAGCCTGTGAGATCGGGACGCTCTTCTCGCTGTTACCGTCGCGCTGCTGCTCGGCGCTGGCGCCCGGGGCGAGGGTGCCGACGAGTGCCATCGCCGCGGCCAGGGCCGAACCCGCAGCCCACAGCCTGGTTCTGCCGTATCTCATGAGTATGCCTTTCCTCTTGGCGTAGCAGTCTGTGATCAGACGGCACAGGCATCCTCATGGGCCCCGATTTACATTCGATCTACAAATGATTAATACCCATCAGATACTCGGGGGTCGGAAGCGAAACACGGAGTCGCACGTGCAGCCGGGTGCGGTGCCGGAAGAGCCACCTTCTCGACGGACTCCGTGAAGACGTACCGCTCGACGTCCACGCACGGCTGGACGCCGACCGGACCGTCGAACCGAGTGCCGTACCGGCTCCGGTGCGACCGGCAGGGAGCCCGGCTCCACCGCAGCGTGCTCTCCACCGCCGTCGGCCGGAAGACGGCCGGACCCCACGCCCGTCATGCCGACTTCCCGCGCACCTGAAGGACGGACTGCCGCACTCGGCCCGCGACACCCCAAGTGGGAGCCCCCGCAGGCACCTTCACCCAGCCGTTGTCGTCCACATTCAGGCGCTTGTTGTGGGCGGACTGCCGGGGCAGGTGGCGGAACAGGTGCCCCGGC
>NZ_LIRG01000743.1 GCF_001419695.1 Streptomyces prasinopilosus | reverse complement strand
TCAGCCCTTGACGGCGCCGGCCATGATGCCGCTGACGATCTGGCGGCCGAAGACGATGAACATCAGCAGCAGCGGCAGGGTGCCGAGCAGCGCGCCCGCCATGATCAGCGACTGGTCGCGGACGTAGCCCGCGCTGAGCTGGGTGAGGGCGACGGGGACCGTCGGGTTGGTCATGTCGAGCACCACGAACGGCCAGAAGAAGTCGTTCCACGCGTGCACGAACGTGATCATGAACAGGACCGCCATCGCGGGCCGCGCGACGGGCAGCACGATGCTCCAGAAGATCCGCAGCGAGTGCGCCCCGTCCACGCGTCCGGCCTCGACGAGTTCGTCCGGCAGCGCCTCCGACAGGTACTGCCGCATGAAGAAGACGCCGACCGCGCTCACCAGGGTGGGGAAGATGACCGCGGGCAACTGCTGGGACCAGCCCAGTTCCGACATCATCATGAACAGCGGTACGACGCCGAGCTGCGGCGGCACCAGCATGGTGCCGATCACCAGCATGAGCAGGGCGTTGCGCCCCTTGAACCGCAGTTTGGCGAAGGCGAAGCCGGCCAGGGTCGCGAACATCACCGTGGACAGGGCGATCACTCCGGCCACGATCAGGCTGTTGATCATGGCTTTGCCCATGGCCGCCTCGTCCCAGGCGCGGGCGAGGTTGCTGAACAGGTTCGGGCCGGGCAGGAACGGCGGCGGCGTCTGGCTGACCCGGGTGTTGTCGGTGGAGGCCGCCACCATCGTCCAGTACAGCGGGAAGATCGACAGCACCGCCATGACGGCGAGCAGGACGTAGGCGAGCGGGCCCGCGTGGTGCTGGCGGCCGGCGCGCGGGCGCATCAGCCGGCGTGTGCCGCCGCGGGGCGGCTTCTCGGCGGGGGCCTCGGCCGGGGTGTCCGTCCGGGCCGGGAGACTGTGGGTGGTCATGGCGACTCCAGGTCAGGACGTACGGGAGCGCAGGCGCTTGATCAGGCGCTGTGCCACGAAGACGAGGACGAGCAGCAGGAACATCGCCCATGCGACGGTGGCCGAGCGGCCCATCTGGTAGTTCTTCCAGCCCTCCTCGTACAGCAGCAGGCCCAGCGTCTGGTATTGGTTGTCCGCGCCGCCGGTGACGCCGTTGGGCCCCTGGCCGAAGATCAGCGGTTCGCCGAACAGCTGGGTGGCCCCGATCGTGGAGAGCACGATGGTGAAGACGATGGTGGAGCGGATGCCGGGCACGGTGACGTGGGTGAACTGCTTCCACCGGGAGGCGCCGTCGATGGCGGCGGCCTCGTACCGTTCGGCGGGGATCGCCTGCATGGCGGCCAGGTAGAGCAGCGCGTTGTAACCGGTCCAGCGCCAGATGACGATGGTGGAGATCGCGACCTGGGCGGGCCACTTGTCGGCCTCCCAGTTCACCGGGTCGACGCCGACCGCGCCGAGCGCCCAGTTGATCATGCCGAAGTCACGTTCGAAGATCATGGTGAAGACGAGGGCGGCGGCGGCGACCGAGGTGGCGTACGGGACCAGCGAGGCGACCCGGAAGAACAGCGAGGCGCGCATCCGGTAGTTGAGCAGGTGTGCCAGTCCGAGCGCCATCAGGAGCTGCGGCACCGTGGAGATGACGCCGATGGTGAGGGTGTTCGCCAGCGCGTTCCAGAACCGTGAGTCGTTCCAGAGGTCGACGTAGTTGTCGAACGCCACCCATTCCATGACGTCGAGGGTGGCCAGCTCCACCCGGTGCAGGGAGATCCACGACGTGTAGACGAGGGGGTAGAAACTGAAGGCGGCGAAGACGACAAAGAACGGTGCGACGAACGCGTACGGGGCGCCTCTGACGTCGAGCCGGTGCAGCAGCGCGCCGCGCCGCCGGGCGGGGCCCTCGCCGTCCGTCTTCGGCGGCGGGCCCGGGGGCTTCCCGCCGGCCGGGGCCTTGGTGGTGGAGGTGGCCACCCGACTTCTTCCTTCCTGGGAGCGGATGTGGGGGCCGCCCCCGGGCCCGCCGGCGGAGTGCGGGCGGGCCCGGGGACGAGGGGGCGACGGGTCAGCCGACGGCCTTCTCGATGCGCTCCGCGGTGGTCTTCCACGCCTCGTCACGCGGGGTGTCCTGCTGTTCGATCAGGGTCAGGCCCTGGGAGAAGGTGTCCTTGATCGTGCCGTCCTTGCGGCCCAGGACCTGCTTGTCGGGGATCTCCTGGGCGGCGGCGCCGAAGATCTCGCCGATCGGCGCGTCGCTGAAGTACTCCGCGGTCACGTTCTTGACGTCGTCGCGCTCCAGCGCCTCCCGGGAGGACGGGACGCTGCCCTGCTCCTGGAAGATGTGGGCCTGCTGCTCCGGGGCGGTCAGCCACGCCACCAGCTTCTTGGCCTCCTCCTTCACCGGGCTCCCCTCCACCACACCGAGGAAGGAGCCTCCCCAGTTGGCGCCCTTGGGGGCCCTGGCGACGTCCCACTTGCCCTTGTTCGCCTCGCCGGCCTTCTCGCCGATGTGGCCGAGCATCCACGCCGGGCAGACGGCGGTGGCGAACGTGCTGTTGGCCAGGCCCGGGTCCCAGCCCGGCTGGAACTGGCGGAGCTTGGCGCTCAGGTCGTCCTCGGCGGCGTCGGCGGCGAGGTTCCACGCCTCCTTGACGGCCGGGTTCTTGTCGTAGATCAGCTCGCCCCGCTCGTCGTAGTACTGCTCGGGGTAGCCGTAGACCATGGCGTTGAACAGGCCGCTGGCGGAGTCCATGTAGGACACGCCGTCACCCTTGAAGCCCTTCTTGAAGGTGCGGCCGACCTCGACGTACTTCTTCCAGTCGCCCTCCCACAGCGCGGCGACCTCCTCGCGGTCGGTGGGCAGGCCCGCCTTCTCGAAGTGGTCCTTGCGGTAGCAGACGGCCATCGGGCCGATGTCGGTGCCCAGGCCCAGCACCTTGCCGTCCCCGGTGGTGATCTGGGACTGCTTCCAGGGCAGGAAGTGGTCGCTTCCCGCGACGTCGGAGAAGTCCGCGAACTTGCCCGACTGGGTCTCGACGATCTCCTTGGCCCGGCCGATCTCGATGCCCTGGATGTCCTTCAGGCCCTTGCCGGCGGCGAGCCGGGTCTGCAGCGCGGTGTAGTACGTCTGCTCGTCACCGGCGACCTCGGCCTTGATCTCGACGTCCGGGTTCTCCTTCTCGTACTGCTCGAGAAGCCCCGTCTCCTTGAAGCCCATCACCCCGTACATGCCCATGGTGATGACGGTCTTGCCGTCCTTCTTGCCACCACCCGTGGCCGCGTCGTCACTGCTGCTGCAGCCGACGACGAGCGTCAGCGCGCCGGCGACCGCGACCGCGGCCGCGGCCCTCGTACGCAACGAACCGGGACTGCCCATGGAACTCCTCCTAGCGACGGCGCTGACGCACCGGAGTGACGCGTTCTGCGATGACCACAGCGGCTCTGTCAATGAGAATGGGAACGTGCCCAACTCGGGGTGGGAACGTGCCCATCGATGAACCGAAGACTCCTGGCAGCGCAGCCTGTCTGTCAATGGCTTGAACACAACTCGTGGTCCGGGACCGGTGTCCTTCGTCCGGCCCCGGCCCCTGACGCTCCTCCGCTCTTGCGCCGTCTGCAAGAATTGCCGCTGGTCAACTCCGCGGCCGGTGTCGCCGCGACCGCCGAAGATGGGGGAGCACATGGCCGGGGATCGCCGTCCCACGATCAAAACCGTCGCGGCCCGGGCCGGCGTGGGCCGGACCACGGTGTCCCGCGTCGTCAACGGCTCGGATCTGGTCAGTGCCGACGCGCGGTCCAGGGTCCTGGCCGCGATCAAGGAGCTGAACTACGTCCCCAACTCGGTCGCCCGCGGCCTGGTGACCAACCGCACCGACGCCGTGGCCCTGGTGATCCCGGAGTCGGAGAGCCGGCTCGGTTCGGAACCGTTCTTCGCCGCGCTGATCCGGGGCGTCAGCGGCGCCCTCGCCGAGAGCCGGACCCAGCTCCAGCTGATGCTCGTCCGTGACCAGGCCGAACGGGACCAGCTGACCGAATCGGTGGCGACGCGCCGCGTGGACGGCGTTCTCCTGGTCTCCGTCCACGCCGAGGACCGGCTGCCGGGCATGCTGGAGGAGATGGGGCTGCCCACCGTCCTGGCCGGCCGCCGCGACGCGGACGAGCGGCTGAGCTACGTCAGCTCCGACAACACCGGAGGCGCCGCCGAGGCGGTCCGCCACCTGCTGCGCGGCGGCAGGACCAGGATCGCCACGATCACCGGGCCGCTGGACATGGACGTCGGCCGCAGCCGGCTCGCCGGCTGGCGCGACGCCCACCGGGAGGCGGGAGTGCCCGCGAGTGAACTCCTGGCCGAAACCGGTGACTTCACCGAGGAGGGCGGCGCCCGCGCGATGCGTTCGCTTCTTGAACGCGCTCCGGACCTGGACGCCGTCTTCGCCGCCTCCGACCTGATGGCGGTCGGCGCCCTGGCCGAACTGCGCCGCCACAAGCGGCAGGTGCCCGGTGACGTCGCCGTCGTCGGATTCGAGGACTCCGTCCTCGCCCGCCACACCGACCCGCCCCTGACGACGGTGCGTCAGCCGGTGGAGGAACTGGGCCGCACGATGGCCCGGATCCTCACCGACATCACCCGGCACGGCGCGCCCCGCCGGCAGGTGACGCTGCCGACGGAGCTGGTGGTGCGCGAGTCGTCCTGACTCGCCCCTTCCGGTCCCGGGGTCACCGGATCGTTGCTCCGGGGCGCCGGTGCGTCACCTGTGCGCCGGCGTCCGCGTCACCGGCGGTCCGGTGCCGGTGGTGACGCGGACGCCGGCGGGACCCCGGTGCGCGGACGGGGGAAGGCGGTGGGCGCGGCGGCCCGCGGAGGAGGAATCCCCCGGTCGGTTCGGCGCGCCCGCGGTGATCCGGCCGGCTGCCGGGCGGACACGGGCACGCGGCACCGCCTCGCGGGTGCGTCCGGAGCGCTTCCGGGCGCACCCGCCGCCGGGCTTCACCGGGCGACAGCGGCCGGGAGGGGGCCGGTGGGACGGCCCGGTGGAGTCATGCGGTGTTCAGGGTCCACTTCTGGTTCGCGGCACCGGTGCAGGTCCAGATCTGGGCGGGGGTGCCGTTCGCGGAGTCGTTGCCGGTGACGTCGAGGCACTTGTCCGCGCCGGTGTTGACCACATCGCGGGTCGTGGCGTCGTACGACCATTGCTGTGCCGTGCTGCCGTTGCACCCGTAGAGCTGCACCCGGGCGCCGTCGGCCGTCGAGGCGCCCTTCACGTCCAGGCACTTGCCGAGTGCCCGCACGCTGCCGTCGGCGTTCACGGTCCAGCGCTGGGCAGCCGTGCCGTTGCAGGTGTGCAGCTGCACCGCGGTGCCGTCGGCCGTGGCCCCGCCCGCGACGTCGAGACACTTGCCCGCGAGCCCGGTGAGGGTGCCGGTACCGCCGCCGGGGCCGCCCGACGGGGTGCCGGACCAGGTGAAGGTGGCGGTGGTGCGGGCGGGGAGGCTGTAGGTGAAGGACTGGCCGCCCCAGTCGACACGGACCGAGCGGGCGGAGGTGCCCCCGTTGTGGGCGATCAGGGCCTTGGAGCCGTCGGGGTTGCGCCAGGCCACGTTGGACACGGTGGTGCCGGCGGTGGAGGCGATCCGGTGGGCGCCGGGCCTGACGAATTTGGTCAGGTGGCCGGTGGTGTAGTACTCGACCGTGTAGTCGACCTGTCCTGCCCGGGGGCCGCCCTCCTGCACGGTGATCAGCCCGGTGCAGGTGCCGCAGCCGCCGTTGTGCGGACCCATGTCCTGGTTGAGGGCGAGGCTCCATTTCACCAGGCTGCTGCTCCAGTTGCGGGCGTAGCCCACGATGTCGGCCAGGTCCTCGTTGTGCTGGTTGCCGATCCAGGTGCCGCCGGAGTGCTCGGTGCTGAACTGACGGACGTTCGGGTACTGGCCGTGCACCTGGCTGCCCACCGCGGGGTCACCGGCGTAGCCGTGCCAGGCGATGCCGCCGAAGAGCGGGTCGTCGCGCACCCCGGCGTCCGCGAGAACGGGCGCGCCGAAGCCCGCGTAGTCGCCGTAGTTCCAGTCGTGGACGAGGACCTTGGTGTCGATCCCGGCGGCGCGGAAGGCCGGGTAGACGTGGTTCTTGGTGAACTCGACCAGCCCGGAGGGGTTCCAGTTCATGCCGGGGTAGTTCATGGCCGCGGGGTTGCCCGCCTGGCAGCAGTTCGGTTCGTTCTGGACGGACAGGTAGTCGATGTCCACACCGGCGGCCTGATAGCTCTGGATGTACTTGACCAGGTACTGGGCGTACAGGGGGTAGTACTCCCACTTCAGCCAGCCCATCCGGTCCATGCGGCCGTTGTCCTTCATCCAGCCCGGGGCGCTCCAGGGCACGCCCTTGACCCGCAGTGCCGGGTTGAGCTGCCGGGCCTGTGCGGTGAGGAGCCGGACGTTCGTGTCGTAGCCGTTGGCGCCGAAGTCGGACAGGTCGCAGCAGGTGTCGTCGAGCGAGACATGGCCCGGCCGGGACAGGTCGGAGGCGCCGATCGGGTTGCGGACGAAGGACAGCCCGATGCCGTCCGTCGGTGAGAACAGTTTGCGCATCACCGCGTCGCGGGTCGAGGCACTGACGGCGCCGCCGCGCAGCAGATGGGCGGTGGTGTCGGTGATCGAGGCGCCGCCGCCCTCGAACTGCTGGTACCTCGTCGCCTCGTCGACGGTGATCGTCTGGTCGGCGCCGCCTCCGGCGGGGCCGAAGCGCACCGGTGTCTGTGGGGCCAGGCCGCGGGTGACGTTGCGGCCGCCCGTGTCGGAGGTCGTGGTGAGCCACACGTCGACGCGCTCTCCCGCGGCCACCGCCTGCTGCGTGGCGCCGGGGGCGAGTGTCAGGGCGAGGGTGAGGACGAGGGTGAGGGCGAGCAGGGCGGGGAGGCGGCGGAAGGGAGGGGTGCGGCGGAGCGGAGCGCCTCTGTGCGGTGACGTCATGGGGGGTGACCTCTCGGTGAGGGCCTCACCTTCAAGGTGTGAACGCACGGCGGAGCGGAATCGTGGGGCGCACATGCGCGCTCGTCTGAGGGTGAGGCGAGAGACGGGGCGAGAACGGTGGGGTGTCTCTGTGGGGGGGGGTGCCGTGCCGACGGACCGGCCGTCTTGCCTCAAGGCATGATTGAACTCTTAAGGCATGTCCTCGTCAATACAAGAGTCTATGGAATCCGGTGGCTCCGGCAGGATCACCGTCTCCGTGACGTCACTTGTTGGCTACTGCCCTTTCTCCGTTCGGACACCGGGTTCCAGGGGCAGCAGGACCCGGAAGGTCGCGCCCCGGCCGGGAGCCGTACGGATCTCGACGTGGCCGCCGTGCGTACGGACGAGCGAGTCGACGATGGCCAGGCCCAGGCCCGTGCCGCCGCCTGCGGCACGGGCCCGTGCCTTGTCGGCGCGGTAGAAGCGGTCGAAGGCCCGCTCGGCCTGGCCGGACGTCATTCCGGGGCCCTCGTCCTGGAACTCGAGGACCGCGTGGCCGTCCTGTGCGCCGACGCCGACACGGACCGGGGTGCCGGACGGGGTGTGGGCGACGGCGTTGCCGACGAGGTTCGAGGTGACCTGACGGAGCCGGGCCTCGTCGCCGAGGACCGGGGCCGCGCCGGGCGGCCCGCCGCCGGGGCCGGTGAGGGCG
>NZ_LIRG01000742.1 GCF_001419695.1 Streptomyces prasinopilosus | reverse complement strand
CCGGCGGCCGGGCGGGTCCTCGGCCGCCGGAGGGGTCCTCGACCGCCGGCCGGGCCTTACTTCAGCCCGACCTTGTCGCAGGCCTCCTTGTAGGCGGCCGTGCAGATGTCCGAGACCTTGTAGAACCCGTCGGCGACGACCGTGTCCGCGATGTTCTCCTTGGTCAGGGCGACCACGGGCACGAGCTGCGCCGGGATGTCCTTGTGGGTGGGGCTGTCGACGCGGTCGCTGGTCAGCGCGTCGAACTGGATGGCCTTGCCCTGGACCCGCGCCACCGCGATCTCCGCGGCGTTGTCCGCCTCGGTCGGGTAGGACTTGTAGACGCTCATGAACTGGTCGCCCAGGAGGATCCGCTGCACCGCGGCGAGTTCGGCGTCCTGACCGGTGATCGGGGGCATCTCGGTCACCCCGGCGGCCTCCAGCGCCTTGACGATGCCGCCCGCCATGCCGTCGTTGGCGGAGTAGACCGCGGCGATGTTGTCCGCGCCGATCTCGGCGATCGCCTCGGCCATGTTGGCCTGGGCGTTCTCCGGCTTCCAGTCCTTGGTGTCGTAGGTCTTGGCGATGGTCACCGCGTCCTGGAGCTCGGACAGCGCCCCGGCCTTGAACTGCTTGGCGTTCGGGTCGGTCGGCGAGCCGTTCATCATGACGATCTTGCTGGTGGCCCCGGCGTCGCCGCCGAGCGCCTCCAGCAGGGAGCGGCCCTGGACCTCGCCGACCAGCTCGTTGTCGAAGGAGATGTACGCGTCGATCGGGCCCTCGGCCAGCCGGTCGTAGGCGATGACGGGGATGCCCGCGTCCTTGGCCTTCTCCACGTCCCCGGCGATGGCGTGCGCGTCGACCGCGTCCAGCACGATGACGTCGACCTCGTCCTTGATCATCTGCTGCATCTGGCTCGACTGCTTGCCCGCGTCCGCGTCGGCGTTGGCGTAGTCGACCTTGCCCTTGTCGTTGGTGAGCTCCTCCACCTTCTTCTTGAAGATGGGGTAGTCGAACTGGTCGTACCGGGTGTTGGCCGTCTCGGGCAGCAGGAGCCCGATGGTGACATCGTTCCCCTTGGTGGGGCTCGCTCCGTCGCTGCTCCCCGTCGCGTTGAGCGCACCGCACCCGGCGAGCACGAGGGACAGGGAGGCGGCGGCGACTGATATGGCGATACGACGCATGCGAGGGCTCACTTCAGTACGTTTTTGGACGTGGGCACAACATTGCGGCCCATGTGACTGAAAAGCCAACGCTCCAGCGACCACTGACGTCAAGACCAACTACTTAACGAGATGAACACAGCACCGTGCGCTGAAGTCGTGTGGGCTAGGCGAAAGAATCGCACATATCTCCTACACGCGCATACACGTGCTGCTCACAGCCGTGCGCGGGGCGTGCACGGAAGTATCCGGGGCTCCGGATGACGCGCCGTCAGGGTCCCGCGCACGGACGGGGTCCGGAGGCCCGGGAGAGCCTCCGGACCCCGTCCGGTACTTCACTTTCACGCCAAACGGAACTTCTCCGTCAGACCGCGGTCCTCCCACCGGATCGCTTCCGTCACCGCGCTCCCGCCCCGGACCGGCGCTTTCCGGCCATCCGGTGACGGCCGGAGCGGGCGCCGGCCGTCAGTCGGCCTGCTGCCGGCTCTTGGGCCGCCACACCACCAGCGCGCTGGTCTGCTGGACCTCCTGGTACGGCACCAGGTCCCGGCGGTACGACGCGTGCACCGCCGCCTCGCGCTGACGCATCGTCGCGGCCACGCCGTCCAGGGCGCCCTCCAGCTCCGCCACCCGGGACTGCAGCGCGGCGACCTGGTTCTCCAGCTCGATGATGCGCTTGATGCCCGCCAGGTTGATGCCCTCGGTCTGCGACAGCTGCTGCACCTGGCGGAGCAGTTCGATGTCCCGGGCCGAGTAGCGGCGGCCCCGGCCCGCGGTGCGGTCCGGGGAGACGAGCCCCAGGCGGTCGTACTGACGCAGCGTCTGCGGATGCAGCCCGGAGAGCTGGGCCGCCACCGAAATGACATAGACCGGGGTGTCCTGCGTCAGTTCGTACGGATTGCGTCGACGACCGTCCATCGTCCTCAAGCTCCCTTCGCGGCCTGGAACAGCTCCGCCCGCGGATCGTCCTCCGCGGTCGCCTCGCGATACGCCTCCAGCGCGTCACGAGCCTTCCCCGACAGGTCCTTGGGAACACTCACCTCGACGGTGACCAGCAGGTCGCCGCGCGAGCCGTCCTTGCGGACCGCACCCTTGCCGCGGGCCCGCATGGTCCGCCCGTTGGGCGTCCCCGGGGGCAGCTTCAGGGTGACCGGCGGACCGCCGAGCGTCGGGACCCGGATCTCACCGCCGAGCGCCGCCTCCGGATAGGTGATCGGGACGGTGACAGTGAGGTTGTCGTCCTTGCGGCCGAACACCGGGTGGCTGCCGACGTGCACGACCACGTAGAGGTCGCCCGCCGGGCCGCCGCGCTCGCCCGGGGCGCCCTTGCCGCGCAGCCGGATCCGCTGGCCGTCGCTGACCCCCGCGGGGATGCGCACCTGCATCGTCCGCGAGGACTTGGCCCGACCGCTGCCCTTGCAGATGTCGCAGGGGTTCTCCGCGATCAGGCCGCGGCCCTTGCAGTCGGGGCACGGGTCGGTGAGCGAGAAGCCCCCGCCGCTGCCCCGGGCGACCTGCCCGGTGCCGACGCAGGTCGGGCACACGCGCGGTGTGCCGTTCTTGTCGCCGGTGCCCGAACAGCCCTTGCAGGCCTGCTGGGAGGACATCCGCAGCGGGACCGTCGCCCCCTCGATCGCCTCGGTGAAGCTCAGGGTGACCTCGGACTCGATGTCCTGGCCGCGCCGGGGCTGGGTGCGCGTGGTGCCCGTGCCGCCGCGGTTGAACAGACCGCCGAAGACGTCGCCGATGCCGCCGCCGAAGCCGCCGGCCTGGCCGCCCTGACCACCGCCCTGACCGCCCCCGAAGAGGTCACCCAGGTCGAAGTTGAACGACCCGGCACCGCCCGCGCCCGGCCCCGCGCGGAAACCGCCGCCGCCGAAGAGCGAGCGGGCCTCGTCGTACTCCTTGCGCTTCTTGGGGTCGCCGAGGACGTCGTTCGCCTCGGAGATCTCCTTGAACCGCTCCTCCGCCCTGGCGTTGCCCTTGTTGGCGTCCGGGTGGTTCTCGCGGGCGAGCTTCCGGTACGCCTTCTTGATCTCGGCCTCGGTGGCGTCCTGGGGGACGCCGAGGACCTTGTAGTAGTCCTTCTCGATGAAGTCCTTGGTGCTCATCCCCGACGTCCCTCCTCTCCTGCCCCGCCGGTCCTTCCCGGCCTGTTCGTCCTGCCCGCCCCCGCCGGCGCGCGGACGCCGGCGGAGGCGTCAGCCCTCCTGGGGGCCACCTGTCTCCTTGTCGTCCGCCGCCGTCTCGGCGCCCTCCTCGGCCTGCTTGCCCGGCTGGGCACCCGGCTGCGGTTCGGCCACCGCCACCCGCGCGGGGCGGATGGTGCGTTCACCGATGCGGTACCCGGGCTGCAGGATCGCCACGCACGTCGTCTCGGTGACGTCCGGGGCGTAGGAGTGCATCAGGGCCTCGTGGATCGTCGGGTCGAAGGGCTCGCCCTCCTTGCCGAACATCTGCAGGCCCATCTTCGCCACGGTCGACTCCAGCGACTCGGCGACGGACTTGAACCCGCCGACCAGTTCGCCGTGCTCCCGCGCCCGCCCGATGTCGTCGAGCACGGGCAGGAGCTCGGTCATGAGGTTCACCGCGGCGACCTCCTTGACCGCGATCCGGTCGCGCTCGACCCGGCGGCGGTAGTTCTGGTACTCGGCCTGGAGCCGCTGGAGGTCCGCGGTGCGCTCACCGAGCGCCGTGCGTGCCTGGTCCAGCTGGGCCACCAGCCCGGCGTCGGGACCCGGGTCCCCGGCCGGGGCCGCCGCCTCCTCCGCGGAGGGGTCGGCGGCCTTCGGCTCGGCCTCGTCGGCCGGAACGCCTGAGGAGGGGACGTCGGGCTGCTGCGACTGCTCGTCGAAGCCCGGGGTCTCCTCGGTCACGCCGCACCGTCCTTACGTTCGTCGTCCACGATCTCCGCATCGACCACGTCGTCGTCCGCCTTGGCCTCACCGGCACCGGCGCCCGCGGCCTGGGAGGCCTGCGCGTCGGCGTACATGGCCTGGCCCAGCTTCTGGGAGACGGCCGCGACCTTCTCCGTGGCGGTGCGGATCTCGGCGGTGTCCTCGCCCTTGAGCTTCTCCTTCAGCTCGGCGACGGCCGCCTCGACCTCGGTCTTGATCTCGCCCGGGACCTTGTCCTGGTTGTCCGCCAGGAACTTCTCGGTCTGGTAGACGAGCTGCTCGCCCTGGTTGCGGGACTCGGCGGCCTCGCGGCGCTGGTGGTCCTCCTCCGCGTACCGCTCGGCCTCCTCACGCATGCGGTCGACCTCGTCCTTCGGGAGCGAGGAGCCGCCGGTGACGGTCATCTTCTGCTCCTTGCCGGTGCCGAGGTCCTTCGCCGTGACGTGCATGATGCCGTTGGCGTCGATGTCGAAGGAGACCTCGATCTGCGGGACGCCGCGCGGCGCCGGCGGCAGACCGGTCAGCTCGAACATGCCGAGCTTCTTGTTGTACGCGGCGATCTCGCGCTCGCCCTGGTAGACCTGGATCTGCACCGACGGCTGGTTGTCCTCGGCCGTGGTGAAGATCTCGGAGCGCTTCGTCGGGATCGTGGTGTTGCGCTCGATCAGCTTGGTCATGATGCCGCCCTTGGTTTCGATGCCGAGGGACAGCGGGGTGACGTCGAGCAGCAGGACGTCCTTGACCTCGCCCTTGAGGACACCGGCCTGGAGCGCGGCACCGATCGAGACGACCTCGTCCGGGTTGACGCCCTTGTTGGCCTCCTTGCCGCCGGTCATCTCCTTGACGAGCTCGGCGACGGCGGGCATGCGGGTGGAGCCGCCGACCAGGACGACGTGGTCGATCTCGGACAGCGCGATGCCGGCGTCCTTGACGACGTTGTTGAACGGCGTCTTGCAGCGCTCCAGCAGGTCCGCGGTCAGCTGCTGGAACTGGGCGCGGGTCAGCTTCTCGTCGAGGTGCAGGGGGCCCTCGGCGGAGGCGGTGATGTAGGGCAGGTTGATCGTGGTCTCGGTGGACGAGGACAGCTCGATCTTGGCCTTCTCGGCGGCCTCACGGAGGCGCTGGAGCGCCATCTTGTCCTTGCCCAGGTCCACGCCGTGCCCGGACTGGAACTGCTTGACCAGGTAGTCGACGACGCGCTGGTCCCAGTCGTCACCACCGAGGTTGTTGTCACCGTTGGTGGCCTTCACCTCGACGACGCCGTCGCCGATCTCCAGCAGCGAGACGTCGAACGTACCGCCACCGAGGTCGAAGACCAGGATGACCTGCTCGTCCTTGTCGAGGCCGTACGCCAGGGCGGCGGCCGTCGGCTCGTTGACGATGCGCAGCACGTTCAGACCGGCGATCTCGCCGGCCTCCTTGGTCGCCTGGCGCTCCGCGTCGTTGAAGTACGCCGGGACGGTGATGACCGCGTCGGTCACCTTCTCGCCCAGGTACGCCTCGGCGTCCCGCTTCAGCTTCTGGAGCACGAAGGCGCTCATCTGCTGCGGGTTGAAGTCCTTGCCGTCCAGGTTGATCTTCCAGTCGGTGCCCATGTGGCGCTTGACCGACCGGATGGTCCTGTCGACGTTGGTCACGGCCTGGCGCTTGGCCACCTCACCGACCAGCACCTCGCCGTTCTTCGCGAAGGCGACGACGGAAGGCGTGGTCCTGGCGCCCTCGGCGTTGGTGATGACGGTGGGCTCGCCGCCCTCCAGAACGCTGACGACGGAGTTAGTCGTGCCCAGGTCGATGCCGACCGCACGTGCCATTTCGATTCCTCCAGCTGACTTGAGTGGAACAGGCTCAAGCATGCCTGACGTCCGGCGCCGGGTCAACAGAGCTGAGTCGACAGGACTCAACTCTTATCCTCTCCTTACGCGCAACCGGGCGCCGACCTGCGGTTCCGTGCGGAAGTGAGGCGGGAGTCACGCGCGGGGGCGGACCTCCGGCGGCGCGGAAGGCGGTGTCGGCGGTGTCGGCGATGACGCCGCGAGGGGTTCCCGCGGAGCTCCGGCCGAATCCCGGCGAGCACGCGACGGGGGTCGGCGGGCCCTCGGGGGGATCCGGCGGGCTCCGGGGGTCCCGGTGGGGCCCCGG
>NZ_LIRG01000741.1:1441-1588 GCF_001419695.1 Streptomyces prasinopilosus | reverse complement strand
GTCACGGAGACGGCGGGGGCCGCGGCGGGCAGAGGACGAGTGGTCGCCATGAGAGGTCAGCTCTTTCGCGCGAGGGGTTCGTCGAGGGACTCGACGGCCGCGGGATCGTGGCCGGGCTCGTCGAGGACGTACGCGGTTCGCGCCGGC
>NZ_LIRG01000741.1:0-1389 GCF_001419695.1 Streptomyces prasinopilosus | reverse complement strand
GGCGGGGGAGACGGCTCAGGCCTGGCCGGCCTTCTCCAGCGCGGTGCAGCACGTGTCGACGATCAGACGCGTCACCAGGTACGGGTCGACGTTGGCGTTCGGACGCCGGTCCTCGATGTAGCCCTTGCCGTCCCGCTCGACCTGCCACGGGATGCGGACCGAGGCGCCGCGGTCGGAGACGCCGTAGGAGTACTCGTTCCACGGGGCGGTCTCGTGCAGGCCGGTGAGGCGGTCGTCGATGCCGGCGCCGTAGTTCTTGACGTGGTCGAGCGGCTTGGAGCCCTCGCCGAGGGACTCGCACGCGGTGACGATCGCCTCGTAGCCCTCGCGCATCGCCCGGGTGGAGAAGTTGGTGTGCGCGCCCGCGCCGTTCCAGTCGCCCTTGACCGGCTTGGGGTCCAGGGTGGCGGAGACGCCGAAGTCCTCGGCGGTGCGGTAGAGCAGCCAGCGGGCCACCCACAGCTGGTCGGAGACCTCCAGCGGCGACAGCGGGCCGACCTGGAACTCCCACTGGCCCGGCATGACCTCGGCGTTGATGCCGGAGATGCCCAGGCCCGCCTTCAGGCAGTTCTCCAGGTGCGCCTCGACGACGTCCCGGCCGAAGATCTCGTCCGAGCCGACACCGCAGTAGTAGCCGCCCTGCGCGGCCGGGAAGCCGCCCTCGGGGAAGCCGAGCGGGCGGGCGCCCTTGAAGAAGGTGTACTCCTGCTCGATGCCGAAGAGCGGCTCCTGCGCGGCGAACCGCTCGACCACCTCGGTCAGCGCGGCCCGGGTGTTGGACTCGTGCGGCGTCATGTCCGTGTTCAGGACCTCGCACAGGACCAGGACGTCGTCCCCGCCGCGGACCGGGTCCGGGCAGACGAAGACCGGCTTCAGCACGCGGTCCGAGGCGTGGCCCTCGGCCTGGTTGGTGGACGACCCGTCGAAGCCCCAGACCGGCAGCCCGGCGACCTCGGTCGTCCTCTCGGAGTCCGGCATGATCCTGGTCTTGGAACGCAGCTTGGCCGTCGGTTCCGTGCCGTCGATCCAGATGTACTCAGCCTTGAAGCTCACGGTCCACTTCCTCCGGGGCGGGTCGGTGCGCAGGTGCGGGTGCTGCACGCTCCGGCGCTGCGCCACGCCGGTACCGGGAGGCCGGCACGGCACCCCGCTCGCGATGACACCCAGCTTGTCAACGGGCGATTTCCCGTCCGTTGCCCGGATGTGAACCCCGTGTTACCGGTGGCCACCGCGTGTTACCGGCGTCCACCGCGCCCCGGATCGTCGCGCGGGCCCGGCGCGGGGGAGGGCGGGCCGTACGCGGCGGGGCCGTGCGAGAGGGCCGTCGCGGGGACGTGCGGGGAGGCCGTGCGAGGGAGGTCGTGCCGAGGAGGGTGCACGGTGGAGACG
>NZ_LIRG01000740.1 GCF_001419695.1 Streptomyces prasinopilosus | reverse complement strand
TCACCGTCCCGGTGACTCCACCGCCTCCACCGGCACTCCGCCGCGCGCCGCGCCCACCAGGGTCAGCCGCACCTCGCCCGGCCCCGAGGGCGTGGTCCCGTCGGACAGCACGGCCAGGGCCAGTGTGTTGGCCCCCCGTGTGCGCAGGATCCCGTTCGGCAGCATGAAGGTGTGCTGCGGGCCCACGTCGTTGATGTACTGGCCCATGTTCCAGCCGTTGAGGAAGAGCTGGACGCGGTAGGCGCGCCCGGGGTCGTCCTCGAGGACGAGGCCGACCGACGCGTCCACGTCCGGGTCGACGTCGAGCCGGAACTCCGTCCGGTACCAGGTGACCCCCTGCCGCCGCCGGTCCTCGCCCGGCCGGTCCACGGCCTTCCAGGCGGCGCGGTCCCGGTCGTCGCCGTACCCCGGCAGGTGCCAGCCCTCGCGCTCCCCGTACAGGCCGCCGTTGTTCATCGGCCCGCGNNGCCGGTCAGTCCGCGGGCCGCCCGGCGCGTGCCGCGGCCGGCCGCCGGTTCCCCGGCGCCCGCCGCGTCCCCCTCCTGCTGCATCCGCCGGACGAGCACGGACAGGACGTGCCCGCCGCGCCGGCGCAGCTTCCCGGGCACGCGGAACGTCGCGGTCGCGGTCCAGGTCCCCCGGTCCGCCGTGTCCGCGTCCGGCACCGGCATCCGGTGCGTGCCCAGCGGCTTCCCGTCCAGCCAGGCCATCAGCAGCCCCTGGGTGCCGGTGCTGTAGGACAGGGACACCGACGTGGCGCCGCGCGCGTCCTCGAAGTGCCCGCGGTACCAGACGTCGCCGTAGTGGAAGCCGTAGTCGTCGGCGGACAGGACGGGCTGCCCCGCGGGCACGGGCGTGGTGCCGAGGGAGGCGGTGCGGTCGGCGGCCGTCCACCGGCTGTCGTCGAAGTCCGGCTCGGCCTCGGGGTTCTCCGCCCGCCGCCGCCAGCCGGTGAGGGCGGGCAGGGACGGGGCGGGCGTGGCGGGCATCAGCCCCTCCATCACCAGGGACCCGGCCCTGCTGACCGTGGTGCGCACCGGCCGCCCGTTCCAGGTCACGGAGGTGATCCCGCGCGGTGCCCACACCTCCAGGCCGGTCTCGCCGGTGACGTCGCCGGTGAGGTGGACGGTGGAGCCGCGCAGCGCGGCCGACCGCAGCAGCGGCGGGCCGTAGACCAGCAGCGGGCCGGACGGGGTCTCGTGGGGCCACAGCCGCTGGGCGGTCGCGTCGTCGGCGAACAGGAGCAGCATCGGCGTGTCGGAGTCGCCGCCCTCGACCAGGACCCGGCTCAGCCCGCCCACCCCGAGCGGTGTGGCCACGTGCAGCCTGCCCCGGTCGTAGGACCAGGCGGGCTCGGGG
>NZ_LIRG01000074.1 GCF_001419695.1 Streptomyces prasinopilosus | reverse complement strand
AGCACCCCTCCCGGCTCGTGCTGCCGTTCACGAGGGCCACGGCGCCGGACGCGGCGCGGTAGGGCGCCGCCCGCGACCGCCGGGGAGAGCGGCGCGGCGGTCCCGGCGCCCCCTCAGGACACCGGCCGGACGGTGCGCGCACGGTCCGCGGGGCCGTCCCGGCGGCGTCGCCCTCCCGGGTCCCGTGGGTTCCGGGGGGTTCACGGTCCTCTCCCTCCCCCGAGGACCGTGAACCCCCCGGAACCCACGGGACCCGGGAGGGCGACGCCGCCGGGACGGCCCCGCGGACCGTGCGCGCACCGGACGGCCGGACGGCCCGCCGCGGGTGCGGCGGGCCGTCCGGCCGGTGTCCTGAGGGGGCGCCGGGACCGCCGCGCCGCTCTCCCCGGCGGTCGCGGGCGGCGCCCTACCGCGCCGCGTCCGGCGCCGTGGCCCTCGTGAACGGCAGGACGAGCCGGGAGGGGTGCTCGGCGTCGCGGTAGATCTTGTGGGTGACGGGGCGGCCCACCGGCAGGTGGAACGCGTCCGGCGGCAGCAGCGCGTTGTGCTCGTCGGCCAGCGGCTCGGCGTTGGAGAGTTCCGCGACCAGCTTGTGGCCCGGCAGGAACGTCGCCGCGAACGGGTAGACCCGCAGCACGTACTCCTCGATCCCGCCCGGCTCGACCGGCACCGCCCGGGTGTGCGGGTGGTGGGGGTCGCCCTCCGTGGTGCGCTCCTCGTCGAGCTCGCGGTGCGAGGCCTTGAGGTAGGCGGTGGTGATGAGTTGGCGCCCGCCGTTCGGGGCCTCGTCCCACATGCGCAGGATGAGGTTCGTGTCGGGCTGGTCGATCTCCACGAAGAGGTGCGCCGCGCCCTGGCCGATCATCTCGGTGGGCTCGGTGAACGGAGCGGTGCTCCAGCTGAGGATCTCCACCTTGTCGGTGACCGTCAGCGGCGCCTGGTAGAAGCCGTCGGGGGCGGCGTGCTCGGCGCCCATGAGCTCGGGCTCGAAGGACAACTTGTGGCGCGGGCGCAGGTAGAGCGGCCTGTGCTCCACGTCCTTCGGCGGCCACTGGGCGCCGGTGACGGTCTCGCGCGAGCCCTCGACGTGGACGGTGACGGCGGGCTCGTCCATGACCCCGTTGTCGACGCCCTTGAGCCAGTACTCGTACCAGCGGAACATCTTGTCGTGCTCCTCGACGAAGGGGCGCGACTGCATCGGCGGGTAGGGGCCGATGTCGAGCTTCTTCGGGCCCTTCAGCGCCTTGTACAGCTCGATGGTGCCGTCCATCGTCCAGCCGCGGCCCTGGTCGATCTGGAGCCAGACCGGGATGTCGACGGCGGGGGCGAGCGTGATCGGGTTGCGCTCCTCGTACCAGTCGCCGTCGACCTCGTTCATCACGATGTCGAACCAGGCCTCGTGGTTCTTCGGGTAGGTGAGCACGTGGACCAGGTTGGGCCAGGCGGCCACGTCCGGGTCCCGCAGCCGCTCGGCGACCTTCTCCTTGATCTCCTCGGGGGAGAAGGTCTCGAGCATGCGGGACTTGACGCCGTCGGTGAAGGCCCAGCCGGAGTCGCCGCCGCGGCCCTCGCGGGCGGCACGCGGCATGAACCACATGACGCCGCCGTGGTAGGTGGTCTCGTAGAAGTCGTAGTGGCCGCCGCTGACGAAGATCGCCTTGAGGCTCGGCGGCCGCTCGGCCGCCGCCAGCACCTGCATCGTGCCGAAGTAGGAGATGCCGATCATGCCGACGTTGCCGTCGCACCACGGCTGCCGCGCCACCCACTCGATGAAGTCGTACGCGTCCTGGCCCAGGGGGACGCCGCCGGCGTTGTAGTTGCCGATGTGCTCGCCCTCGGAGGCCCCGGAGCCGCGCAGGTCGCCGATGACGTGCACGTAGTCCTCCTGGACGACGCGCGCGATGTCACCGGCCTCGATGCAGCCGTCCCACATCGGGCTGGGGCGCCGCTGCGGCGGCGTGGTCAGCGCGAGGGCCTGCAGTTCCTTGCCGTACGGGCTGAGCGCCACGAGCGCCGGACGCGGCTTGTCGCCGACGCCGCTGTAGGTGTCGGCCGCCAGCGTGACGCCGTCGCGCATCGGGACGCGCAGATCCTTGCGGACGGCGATCTCCTGCCGGCCCGCCCGGATCGTCTGGAAGTCGGTCATGGGTGTGAAGCTCCTCCGGGGTCTGGGGGCGCCCCCCAGGACAGTGCGTTACGCGTTGGGGTGGTGCCGCGTGCGGTAGCCGTGCATCGACGTGAAGAACGGCGACGGCTCGAGCGTGGGGTCGCCGGTGTAGCCGAGTTCCCCGGCGGCGCGGGCGAACGGCGAGTACGGCGAGTCCGTCTCCCGCGGACCGGTCTCCAGGCAGCCGCGGGCGGCCGCGGCGACCCGGCCCTCGACGGCGAGGCTCTGCTCGAGGGCCTCCCGGGCCTGCGCGGCGTCGAGTTCGACGCCGTACGGGGTGCCGTCGGCGCGCCGGTAGGGGTGTCCGAGGTACAGGTGCCGCGGACGGACCTCGTCGCGCAGGTACTCCAGACTGGCGCGGTAGGCGGCCGGGTCCGTGTAGCCGGGGAAGCCGTTGGCGGCCCCGTGGACCTGCACGGAGTCGCCGACGAACACCGAGCGCTGCCCGTCGACGACGTAGGCGACCGAGCCGGGCGTGTGGCCCGGTGTCGAGTGCACCGAGACGGTGACGCCGCCGCCTAGGGAGAGGGTCTCGCCGCCCCTGACGAGCAGGGTGGGCTCCATCTCGCCGGAGATGACGGCGTTCGCGGCGGCCGTCACCTTCGCCTCTCCCTCCGGGTCGCCCAGGTAGCGGCCCCGGCCCGTGAGGTACTCCTCCACGTGGGCCCGCCGCGAGCGGAGCATCGGCGCGTCGGCTTCGTGGATCACCACCCGCGCCCGCCGGCCGGTGAGCTCCCACAGGGCGTGCGCCCCGCCGACGTGGTCGATGTGACCGTGGGTCAGCAGGATCCAGCGCACGTCCTCGATGCGGCGCCCGAGCGCCTCGAGGGCGGGAGCCATCCCTTCGGCGGGCGAGGAGCCGATCCCGGTGTCGACGATCGCCGGCTCGGGTGCGTCGACGAAGAAGCTGTAGAGACCGAACCGGCCCCACGGCGAGACCAGGGGGTGGACGGGGACTGCGTGCGTCATGGTCCTCTTTCCGAACTCGTACGCGGCCGGCCGGGTCAGCGCCGGCCGAGGAAGTCGCGCGTCTCCTCGAAGACCCGGTGGTACTCGGGGATCCAGGAGAAGTGCTGGACGAATCCGTGGCCCGCGCCCTCGTACCGGCTCACCGTCGCCTCCACGCCGGCCTCCTTCAGCCGCCGGCCGTAGAGCTCGCCCTCGTCGCGCATCGGGTCGTACTCCGCGGTGACGACGAGGGCCGGCGGCAGCCCGCGGAGGTCCGCCCGCTTGATCGGCGAGACGAGCGGGTCCGCGGGGTCGGCGCCGCTGTCGAGGTAGAAGGCGTTGAAGGGCTTCAGCCCCGCCGTCTCCAGCCCGTAGCCCACCGCGTTCTCCCGCAGCGAGGCATAGCGGTCGACGTCGAAGTCCAGGTCGAGCGAGGGGTAGTAGAGGATCTGGTGCGTGATCCGGTCGAACCCGTCGTCGTGCGCCCTGGCCGCGACCGCGGCGACGAAGGTGCCGCCGGAGCTGTCGCCGGCGAGGGCGAGGGTCGTGCCGTCCCAGCCCAGGAGGCCCTCGCCCTGTTCGGCGACCCAGCGCACGACCGCGTAGCAGTCGTCGAGACCGGCGGGGAAGGCGGCCTCGGGCGCCAGGCGGTAGCCGACGGAGACGACCTTGAGTCCGGTCTCCTTCGCCAGCGAGCGCGCGACGTGGTCGTGCGTGTCGAGGCTGCCGAGGAAGAAGGCGCCGCCGTGGAAGTAGACCAGTACGCCGTGGCGGTCGGCCTCGGCCGGCGTGTAGATCCGTACCGGCACCTCGCCCGACGCCGTCCGCGCGGTCACGTCCTCGACCGCGTGCAGCGGCAGGCGCTCCTCGGGGGGAGCGACGTGCGCCTCGTCCGCGGCGCGCAGGGCGACCGGGTCGAGCGGGCCCTGGGCGGGGGCCGGCAGGCCGACGAGGAACTCGGCGATCTCGGGGTGCAGGGGCATGTCCGTTACTCCTTCGGGGCGGCGGTGGTGGGCTTCTGGCCGGGGAAGACGTCCTCGATCTCCTCCTCGGACCAGCCCTGGCGCGAGATGGCCTGCAGCTTGTCCGTCTCCGGCTTGCGGGTGGCCTGGTAGCGGACCAGGGCCTCCTTCGGGGAGGGCGCGTCGCGCAGCGCGTCGGCCAGCGCGCCGGCGTCCTCGATGGCGGAGTTCGCGCCCTGGCCCTGGTGGTGCAGCATCGAGTGGGCGGCGTCGCCCAGCAGCACCACCGAGTCGGAGTGCCAGGTGTCGACCGGGTCGATGTCGTAGACCGCGCGGATGTTCACCGTGTCCATGTCCAGGCCGCGGGCGATGGCGACGAGGCGCTCGTCGAAGCCCTCCACCGTCGCCAGGATGTCGTCCTTGGTGACCTCGGGGTTCCAGGCGCTGTCCGGGCACAGCGCGGTGATGTCGAAGGACACCTGGTCCCGGTGGCGCAGCGGCAGCAGGTAGACCTTCGTGCCCCTGCCGATGTACATCCGCAGGTTGTCGTCGGTGACCATGCCGTGGGCGTCGTCGAGGGAGATGACCGCGCGGTAGGCGTGCTCGCCGGAGAAGACCGGGCCCTTGTCGCTGAACAGTTCCCTGCGCACCACCGACTTGATGCCGTCGGCCCCGACCACCAGGTCGGCCTCGACGGTCCTGCCGTTGGCGAAGGTCAGCACGGAGCGGTCGCCCTCGTCCCGGATGCCCTCCAGCTTGTGGCCGAGGTGCACCATGCCCTCGGGGAGCACGCCCAGCAGCGCCTCGATGAAGTCGCCGCGGTGGATCAGGTGGGTGTGGGTCTGCTCGCCGTCGGCCGGCCACGGCTCCTTCATGATCGGCTCACCGGTGGCGGTGAGGATCTCGAAGTACTCGCTGGGCGAGGTCACCTTCGCGATCGCGTCGAAGATGCCCCACTGGCGGAACCGGTTCATGGTGGCGGGACGCAGACCGATGCCGGCGCCGACCTCCCGGGTCCGGCTCGCCTGCTCGTAGACGTCGACCTGGGCGCCGAGCAGGCTCAGGGCCTTGGCCGCCGCCGCGCCGCCGTAACCCGCGCCGACGACGGCGATCTTCAGGTTCTTCAGTTCTGAGGTCTGCATGGTGGTTCTCTCTGATTCTGGGAGGTCACAAGACCGCGGAGAAAAGACCGTGGGGGGTGGGAGGTCTCCGGGGAGCCGGGAGGACTGCCGGGGTGGCCGGGAGCACTGCCGGAGCGCTGCCGGGGAGCCCTGAGGGGTGCCGGAGGGGTGCCGGAAAGGCGGGACAGGCTTCCGGAAGGGTGCCGGAGGCCTTTCGGAGGGTCAGGCGGGCTTCCGGAGGGTGAGGAAGTCGGCCGGGTTGTCGACGAAGATCGTCTTGATGGCGGCCTCGTCGAGACCGGCGGCGCGGAGGTCCGGGATGAGGTCCTCGAAGATGTAGTTGACGGTGTGGCCCTTCACGCCCGGCCAGCCCAGGGGGCTGCAGTTGGCGTCGGCGGAGGCGAGGACCTGGTGCAGCCGGCCGTCGCCGATGAACCGGAGGAAGTGGTCGAGGCGCTCCTGGCGGGGGCGGGCCCAGAACGGCGGGTCCGGCAGTTCGGTCTCGTAGCCGAAGGTGTCGAAGCCGATGCGGCCGCCCTGCTCCGCGATCCAGACGTCGCGCGTCCTGTCGGCGTTCACGCCGTCGTCGACGTGCCCGAACAGGACGCGGTCCAGGGGGAGGCCCTCTTCGTCGAAGATCGCGATCGCGTTCTCGGCGTCGATCGCGAGGTGGGTCAGGATCGGCACGCCCGTGGTGAGCGAGGCGCGGGCGGCGGCCCGGTAGATGCGCTTGTCCAGGTCCGTCATGCGGCCGCCGCGGCTCACGCCGACCTTGATGACGCCGGCGAGGCTGCCGGTGCCGCCGATGCCGACGGTGATCTCGTGGACGAACTGGCGGGTCAGGTAGTCCACGTCGGCCCGGGCGAAGTGCGGCAGGGCGGTGTCGCCGCCGACGAAGCCGGTGCAGGCGACGATGTGGACGCCGGTCTTCGCGGACAGCGACTTGTAGTAGTCGACGTCACGGCCGTTGCAGATGCCGGTCGCGTCGACGAAGGTGCCGCCGCCCAGCTCGTGGAACCTGCGCAGCTTCGGCACGGTCTCCTCGTACCGCTGCTCGGGGGTCTTCCACCACTTCGTGTCCAGCTCGGAGCCGGGCATGCCGTAGCCGATGTGCTCGTGGACGGCCACGAGACCCAGCTCCTCGGCCGGGATCTGCCCCAGGACGGTGTTCACCTTCGACACAACACTCACCTTTGAGAAAAGAGACTTGACGGTCGCCGACGGGGGCGCTCAGCGCGCCGACAGCAGGGCGCGCGGGTTCTCCACGAGAATCCGCCGCGTGTCCTCGTCGCCGAGACCCCGTGCCTTCAGGAGCGGGACGAAAGTGGTCAGGACGTAGCTGTAGGGCAGGTCGTTGCCGGGGTGGCCCTTGGCCACGCCGGTGGCGTTGCTCGAGAGCAGGATCCGGTCGCCGAAGCCGGCCCGCACGAGTTCGGCGACCAGGGCCGCGCGCTCGTCGTCGGTGAGGTGGGCGTCGTCCCGCGTGCCGACGTGGTCCAGGGCGACGTAGGCGCCGCGGCGGGCGATCCCGAGGGGGGCGCCGGCGGCGACGGCGTCCTTGCGGTCCAGTCCGCCCACGACGACGCGGTCGGCGGGCAGCTTCTCGTCCAGGACCACGTCGAGGTCGTGGAGGGCGTCGCTCCCGTAGCGGACGGAGAGCGCGACGCCGGTGCTCAGCGCGGTCCGGGCCGCGCCGCGGAACAGGCTCTCGTCGGTGGCCGTCATGCCCTCGCGGGTCGCGGCGGTGGCCACCAGGCCGGCGGCGCCGCGCCGCTCCACGCGGGGCACCACCATGCCCTCGGTGACCTCCCTGGTGAACAGGTCGGCGAACTTCTCGGCCGGCCACGGCGTCGGCGGGTCGGTCTGCGGCGTCAGGAAGTAGCCGCCGAGCATCTCCTCGGGGCCCTGGCCCGTCGAGGCGACGATGTGCACGCCGGTCGTCCGGGAGAGGGCCTCGTACAGCCGCACGTCCCGGCCGTGGAACATGCCGGTGCTGTCGACGATCGTTCCGCCGCCGTGGGCGCGGAAGTCCTTCAGCCCGGCGGCGAGCGTCTCGAAGATCTCGGCACGGTCGAGGGTGACGTCGTAGGCGTACTCCGCGCCCGGGACCACCGACAGCAGCGCCTCGTGGACCGACACGACACCCAGGTCCTCGGCTGCCACCGGGCCGAGGACGGTGTTCACGGTGTTGCTCTCGACGCTCATGCCTGCCTCACATGTCCGGGGTGGAGGTACACCGCAGGGGCGCACCGCACCCTTGTGGCTGGTGCCAAGGTAGCCATTCGCTTTACATCACGTCAATGAAACTGACACCACGAAAAAACACCTTACAAAGAGCGACCCCTGCGCCCGGCGCAGCCCGCCCGGCCTGCGGAGACGCTCCGGAAGACGGCCGGCACCACCCTCGCGGACCCTCTGTTACGAGCGTCTCACCTTGAGCAATATGACCGAATTGCCACTCATGCGCATCGGCGGCTCCGGCGCCCCGGCGTGGACGCGGGCCGCGCCGGCCGCCACCCGCTCCTGACGACCGGTCCGCCCGCGCGCCCCCGGCACCCGACCCGGGTGCGTCGGTGACCCGGGTGTGTAAGTGACGGGAGAGCGGACAGACGCGCGGAATGAGCAGCTACCCCGAGAGGATCCCCCCGAGCGACAGCGGATTCCCGTCCACGGTCTCCCGGCCCGTCCCGCCGCAGGGCGGAACGGCCGGCGCGGGCATGTCCCCGATGCAGCCGCGGCGGGACGGCGACGGCAGCCTCGCCCACGTGGTGGAGACCCTGCTGGACAAGGGCCTCGTGCTGAACGCCGACATCATGGTCTCGGTGGCCGGGGTGGAGCTGCTGGGCATCCGTCTGCGTGCGGCGCTGGCCTCCTTCGAGACGGCCGCCCGCTACGGACTGGAGTTCCCGTCCGGCACGGACACGGAGACCGCCGCGTGGCGCGACACGCGCGAGGAGAAGGAGAGCTGCCCGGCCTGCGGCAAGCGCTCCCCGGTGGAACAGCTGCTGGAGAAGTGGTGCCCCTGGTGCGGGTGGCTCAGCGCGCAGGCCCGGATGCGGGGCCGCTCCGAGGACGCGCAGCCGGCCGCGCTGACCGGGGGCCGGGAGGAGCCCACCGCCGACGACGCGGGCGGGAGCGACGGCGACGAGGAGCAGGACCGCCGGGCGGCCGAACCGTCCCCGGCCGAGGGCGAGGCGGAACGGCGTGACGGCTGACCTGTCCCCGATGCGCCCCACGCGGGATCCGCGGGTCACCCTGGACGACCTGCTGGAGGTCGTGCTGAACAAGGGCGCGGTCCTGCACCTGGACCTGATCGTCGCCGTGGCCGACATCCCGCTGATCGGCGTCTCCCTCCGGGCGGCCATCGCCGGGATGGAGACCATGCTGGAGTACGGGATGATGCGCCACTGGGACGAGGACACCCGCGCCTGGGCCGAGCGGTCCACCGCCCGCCGCGCCCTCGACCTGGAGGAGGACGAGAACATCGTCTGCCGGATGAGCGGCGGCCACCTCCTGACGGAGGGCCTCTACCACGGGTGGCGGCCCGGCACCGTCTACCTCACCGACCGCCGCCTGGTCGTCCTGCGGGACGAACCGCGGGAGATCCTGTGGGAGACCGGACTCGACGCCGTCACCGCCGTGCGGCTCGAACCGGAGGAGACGGTGGGGGGCGAGGAACGGCTGCGCCTGGACGTCGCCCTGGCCGACGGCGGTCAGGAGCGCCTCTCGGCGCGGGAGCCCGAAGAACTGCGCGCCCTCCTCACCGAGGCGTGCGCGGGCCGCCCGGGGCCCGCCCTCCCCTTCGCGTTCCGGTCCCCCGCCGAGGAGGATCCGCCTCTCGCCGAGGGGCACCTGTGGTACCACGAACCGCGCCGGGGCGGGCCGTTGTGGCGCGGCGGTCAGGGACGGCTGACCGGCGACCGGCTGGTCTGGAAGTCCCCCGTGGATTCCCGCCCGGCGCTCGTGCTGCCGCTGACGGACATCACCGCGGTGCGCCGGATCCCCGAGTACAGCCCCGCCGGGGAGGGCGGCGTCATCGCGGTGCGCACCGCCGCGGGCGACGAGGTGAGGCTGGCCGCGGACGATCCGGCGGCCTGGACGGAACGACTGCGCGCGACGGGAT
This sequence comes from Streptomyces prasinopilosus, assembly GCF_001419695.1. Classification (GTDB taxonomy): domain Bacteria; phylum Actinomycetota; class Actinomycetes; order Streptomycetales; family Streptomycetaceae; genus Streptomyces; species Streptomyces prasinopilosus. Next base: position 1,605 of record NZ_LIRG01000074.1, on the reverse strand, counting down.
CCGCGACGGGCCCCGTCGCGGCGGCCGGACGGGTGACCGGGTGACCGGGCGACCGGGTACCCGGGTGAACGACCGAGCACGACAGCAGGAGGGTGGAGAGCCGACATGCCGTTGACCGTCGACGAGAAGAGCCTCAAGCACGGGGTGCTGTCCTTGGTGGTCACCCTGGTGGAGGTCATCCAGGAGGCGCTGGACCGCCAGGCGCTGCGCCGCATGAACGGCCACGACCTGACCCCGCAGGAGGCCGAACGCCTGGCGGACGCCCTGCTGGAACTGGACGAGGCGATGGAGCAGATCAAGGAGGACCACGGCATCGTCTCCTCCGTCGCCGACCTGCACCGGGGACTGGACGAAGTGGTCGACGACGTCGTGGACAAGCTGATCAACCCGCGGCGCTGGGCGGAGGAGGCGGGCGGATGACCGAGCACACGGCGCTGTACGTGTACGCGCTGCTCCCCGACCGGCCGGACGCGGCCGACGGCGTCACCGGGATCGACGGCCGCCCCCTGCGGCTGGTGCGCGTCCCCGGCACCTCCGTCGCGGCACTGGTGCACGACGCCGCGCCGACCCCCCTCGAGGGCGGCGACGACCAGGTGCGCCGCTGGGTGGAGGAGCAGAGCCGGGCGGTGGACACCGTGTGGGAACGCACCGGCAGCGTCCTGCCGATGACCTTCAACGTCCTGGTCGCCGCCGAGCCGTCGCCCGAGGACGGGGACGCGGCCGGGCCCGCGGCCGGACGGAGCGCCGAACAGCGCCTGGTCGAGTGGGTCACCGAGCAGGCGGCCGACATCGGGGGCCAGTTGGAGAACCTGGCCGGCCGGTGCGAACTGCGGGTCGACATCACCGTGGACCGTACGGCCGCCACCGCGGGCGGTGCGGGGGAGGACGCGCCGGAGGGCGGGCCCGACGGTCTGTCACCCGGCATGCGCAGGCTGATGGCCAAGCAGCGGGAGCACCGGGCCCGCGCCACGGCCGGACAGCTCGCCGACACCCTGCACGCCGAGACCAGGCAGCGCCTGCTGGCCGTCGCCGAGGACTACCGCGACCGCGGCCCTACCCACCGGGTCGCGGGCGAGACGGACGTCCTGTGCGCCGCCCTGCTCGTCCGGCGGGAGGACATCGACGCCGTCGGCACCGTGCTGACCGAACTGCGGGCCCGGCAGCCCGCCGTCCGCGTCCGCTTCCTGGGCCCCTGGCCCCCGTACTCCTTCATCGACACCGCCCACCGCGCCCGCGCGGAGGAGATGGCGCCCTGAGCGGCCGTGGACCCACGGAGCCCTTCGGCGCGCGCCGGCGCGCCCCGGAGCGAGGAGAGCGGCGGCGGGGAGCGGGGCTGCGGACGCGCCCCGCTCCCCGGGGGACCGCCTGTCGCGCCGCCGGCGGGCGGGGGACGGTCGTTCCGGCTGACCCCCCGCACCGACGACTCGGCCCTCCCGCCCGCCTTCGACACCGCGGGCCGGTGACCTTGACGCGGGCGCGGACATCGATCGGGACGGAGCGCCCGAAGGCCCGCCCGCCCGTCGACGAGGGCTTCGCGAGGGCGGGGAGCGGGCCGGGGCTCTGATCGTTCCGGTCGCCACCGAGCCGGTGGCGACCGGAACGATC
>NZ_LIRG01000739.1 GCF_001419695.1 Streptomyces prasinopilosus | reverse complement strand
GGTGCGGGCGACGCCCGACGCACCGCCCCACGCCCTCCGCACGTCGGGCACCGCCCGCACCGCCCGCACCCTCCGCACCGCCCGCACGCCCCTCGCACACGTCCGCACCACACGTCCGAAGCTTCCCTCTTCCGACAGGAACCGGAACCCGTGGCATGACCTTCTGCCTGCTCCTGCTGAGCGTTGTCGCCGTGACGGCCGCCGGGCCCGCGCCCCGCGCGCTGTCCCGGGCGAAGTGGCCGGAGCGGGAGCCGGTGGTCGCCCTGTGGGCCTGGCAGTGCCTGGTCGCCACGGTCCTGCTGTGCTGCGTGAGCGCCCTGGCCCTGGCCGCCGCGGCCGTCTTCGGCACGGTCCGCGCCCAGCTCTTCGCCCCGGCCCCGCCCGCGGTGACCGCGGCGTACGACCTGTCCGCCGCCCCGCCCTGGACGGCCGCCCTCACCGTGCTGCTGGCCTGCGGCGCGGCCTGGACCACGGCCGTGCTCGGACGGGAACTGGTCGACGCCCGCCGGCGCCGGGCCCGGGCTCGGGCGCACCTGCGGGAGCGCGTCCCCGACCTGCCCGCCGGTCTCCCCGCGCCCCGCGGGCCCCTGCTGGTCCTCGAGGACGAGTACCCGGACGCCTGGTGGATGCCGGGCAGCCCGCCCCGGCTGATCGTCACCACCGGCGCCCTGCGCCGCCTCACCGACCATCAGGTCGACGCCGTCCTCGCCCACGAACGCGGCCACGCCCGCGCCCACCACCACTGGCTGCTGCACCTCTCCACCGCCCTGGCCACCGGCTTCCCCCGCGTCCCGCTCCTCACCCACTTCTGCGACCAGACCCACCGCCTGGTCGAGCTCGCCGCCGACGACACGGCCTCCCGCCGCTGCGGCCACATGACCACGGCACTGGCCCTGATCGAGCTCAACCAGCACCGGGGCGTGCTGTCCTGCGCCTCCAGCCACCGCCTGCTCGGCGAGCGCGTCGACCGGCTCCTGAAGCCCCCGCCCCGCCTCGGCCGCCGCGACCGCGCCCTGACCACCACGGCGGCGGCCCTGGTCCCGCTCCTTCCCCTCCTGATCGCCTTCGCCCCGGGCCTCACCGCCCTGCCGTAGCCCCGGGAGCCGCACATCCGACCCCCGGCACCCAGCACCCGAAGCCCGGCATCCGGCATCCGGCATCCGGCATCCGGCAAGCAGCGTGCGCTGCCGGTGCCCGGCGCCCGTCGGCTACATCCAGTCCTCGGGCTCCGGCTCGGCGTCCATCTCGGGCCAGTCGTGGTCGGACACGGCCCCGGACCCGGCACGGTCCTGTGCGGGGGCGGCGCCCCCGGTGCCGCTCTCCCCGGCCGCATCCGGCCCCCGCGCCCCGGCCGGGGCCTCCGCCGGTGGTCCGCCCCTCGGCCCGTCCAGCGCACCGAGCACCTCCAGCACGCCCTCCCCGTACGTCGCGAGTTTCTTCTCCCCCACTCCGCCGATCCCGCCGAGCTCGGCGACCGAGCCCGGCCAGGCCGTGACGATCTCGCGGAGTGTGGCGTCGTGGAAGATGACGTACGCGGGGACGCCCTGCTCGCGGGCCTGTTCGGCACGCCAGGCGCGCAGTGCCTCGAAGGCCGGGAGGAGTTCCTCGGGCAGTTCGGCCGCCGCGGCCCTGGCCCTGCCCTTCCCCGAGCCCGAGCCCGAGGACCCGGTCCGGGAGGCCGCCGGCTTCTTCGGCTCCTTGCGCAGCGGCACCTCCCGCTCGCGCCGCAGCACGGTCCCGCTGGCCTCGGTCAGCACCAGCGTGCCGTAGTCCCCCTCGACCGCGAGCAGCCCCTGGGCCAGCAGCTGCCGGACGACGCCCCGCCACTCGCCCTCCTCCAGATCGTCGCCGATCCCGAACACGGAGAGCTGGTCGTGGTCGAACTGGATGACCTTGGCGGTGCGCTTGCCCAGCAGGATGTCCACGATCTGCACCGCGCCGAACTTCTGCCCGCGCTCCCGCTGCAGCCGGACCACCGTGGACAGCACCTTCTGCGCCGCGACGGTGCCGTCCCAGGTCTCCGGCGGGGTGAGGCAGGTGTCGCAGTTGCCGCAGCCCGCCGGGTCGGGGGTGTCCTGGCCGAAGTAGGCCAGGAGCTGCCCGCGCCGGCACCGGACCGTCTCGCACAGGGCGAGCATCGCGTCCAGGTGCTGACCGGCCCGGCGCCGGAACGCCTCGTCGCCCTCCCCGGACTGGATCAGCTTGCGCTGCTGGATGACGTCGTTGAGGCCGTACGCCATCCAGGCCGTGGACGGCAGCCCGTCACGGCCCGCACGGCCCGTCTCCTGGTAGTAGCCCTCGACGGACTTGGGCAGGTCGAGGTGGGCGACGAACCGGACGTCCGGCTTGTCGATGCCCATGCCGAAGGCGATGGTCGCCACCACGACCAGGCCCTCCTCCCGCAGGAAGCGGGACTGGTGCGCGGCACGCGTCCCCGCGTCCAGTCCCGCGTGGTACGGCACCGCCTCGATGCCGTTGCGGACGAGGAACTCGGCGGTCTTCTCCACGGAGTTGCGGGAGAGGCAGTAGACGATGCCCGCGTCGCCCGCGTGCTCCTCCCGCAGGAAGTTCAGCAGCTGCTTCCTGGGGTCGGCCTTGGGCACGATCCGGTACTGGATGTTGGGGCGGTCGAAGCTCGCCACGAAGTGCCGGGCGTCCGGCATGGCCAGCCGCTCGGTGATCTCCCGGTGCGTGGCGTGCGTGGCCGTCGCGGTGAGCGCGATCCGGGGCACGTCCGGCCAGCGCTCGCCGAGCAGCGACAGGGAGAGGTAGTCCGGGCGGAAGTCGTGCCCCCACTGGGACACGCAGTGCGCCTCGTCGATCGCGAAGACGGAGATCTTCCCCCGCGACAGCAGGTCCAGCGTGCTGTTCAGCCGCAGCCGCTCCGGCGCGAGGTACAGCAGGTCCAGCTCGCCGGCGAGGAACTCGGCCTCGGCGACGCGCCGCTCCTCGAAGTCCTGCGTGGAGTTCATGAACCCGGCGCGCACGCCGAGCGCCCGCAGCGCGTCCACCTGGTCCTGCATCAGCGCGATCAGCGGCGAGACGACGACTCCCGTACCCGGTCTGACCAGGGCCGGGATCTGGTAGCACAACGACTTGCCGCCGCCGGTCGGCATGAGCACCACGGCGTCCCCGCCCGCGATCACATGCTCGATCACCGCCTGCTGCTCACCGCGGAAGGAGTCGAATCCGAACACCCGGTGCAGCGCCGCCAGCGCCCCGCTCTCCGTCACTGTCATCCCACCACTACCGTCCGTCCCACCCATCGTCCCGCCCCCCGTACGGCCACTCGCGGCCGCCACGTCCACTGCGGCCGTTCTCGACCACTGCGCCCACGATAGGCGCCTTCACCGACATCCCCGGAGTTGTCCACAGAGCACCGCCCCGGACGTGTCCACAGGGCCCCGGATCCGTCACCTCCGCACATCGGCGGTCACGGTCCGCTCACCTTGCGCACAGCCGCGCTCCGCCGCGAGCCGGGACGACAGGCGGCCCGGCACCCCCCGAGCGGGTGCCGGGCCGCCTGTCGTCGGCGGGCGCCGGGTCAGCGCACGAACACCCCCGCGGTCCCCGCCAGCTCCAGGAAGTACTGCGGTGCCACGCCCAGCACCACC
>NZ_LIRG01000738.1 GCF_001419695.1 Streptomyces prasinopilosus | reverse complement strand
AACGGCCCGGGGAGCCGGGACGTGCGAGGGCCGGGCGGGCCCCCCGTGCGCGAGGGGGCCCGCCCGGCCGCCGTGACCCCGGCGTCAGGTGCCGGGGCCGGCACGCGGAGCGCCGGCGGGGGCTATTCGAGGAGCTCCGCGTACGAGCCCATGGCCAGGGCGATGTCGGCCTGGGCCCAGAACCGGTGGTACGTGAAGGTGGGCGCGGCGCCGCCCGCCAGATAGGACTCGATCTTCGACCAGGCCGGGTCGTCCTCGTAGAAGGAACGGATCGAGTCGAACGTCGACGACGAGTCGATCCTGTCGCCGTTCGGCATGGTGCCGGTCCAGCCGCTCGGGACCTGGACAGGGTCGTCGAAGCGGTGGTAGTCGGCGCGGGTCTCCGGGACGGCGATGCCGAGGTCGTCCCGGTGGTTGTCCCACATGCCGTCGAGGAGCGCCTTCGCCGTCCGCGCGGCCTCGGTGTCGCCCGAGCGGTCCGCGTAGTACGTCAGCGTCTTGGCGTAGGCGGCGGCCACACCGACGTCGTTGGTGTAGTCGGCGACGGTGACGTGCAGCGATCCGTTGGCACCGGGGGAGGAGGGGTTCCAGGTGTCGGGCTTGCCCGACCACTGGAGCGTCGACGGGACCCGGAAGGTGCCGTCCGGGTTGACGGTCGTCTCGGACAGGGCCCAGTCGACCCACTTGTCCAGGACGGTCTTGGCGTCGGCGTCTCCCGTCTGCTGGTAGTACTCGGCGACCCGCTCCATGGACCACGCCTGGAAGCCGAACCACTGGTTGGACGGCGGGTCGTGGTACACCGGCTTCTCGTCGTAGTACATGCCGTAGAACGTCGGCGTCCCGGCCGGCGGCGTCGCGTAGCGGCCCGCCCAGCTGTTGGTGGCGCCGCCCGCGATGGCGCCCTCGTCGGACTGCAGCCAGCGGTAGAACTCCACCTGCCGGTCCAGGGACTTGGCCCAGTCCTGCGCGCCCGTCGCCGACTTCGGCTTCAGGGCGGCGTGGGAGCTGAGGGCGTAGGCGGCCAGGGGGTTCTGGTAGCCGCCGTGCGCGTGGCTGGAGCCGATGCGCCAGGCCCAGCCCGCCGAGGTGTCGGTCGCGCCGCCCCAGGCGTAGTACCAGGACATCAGGTAGTGCGAGGCGTCCTTGCCGGTGCCGGCCGGGCAGGAGGACGGACTCGTGCAGTTCCCGACCTTCTTGAAGTACTTGTCGTACATGGAGTAGCGCAGGTAGTCGCCCATCTTGGCGGCCTTGGCGACGGTCGCGGAGACGTCACCGCCGTTGCCCTGCTCCTTCGCCCACAGGTCCGCCCAGTAGGCGGCCTGCACCGCGCGCGCGTCGGCGTCCGGGGCGTTGGTGAACTTCCACTGCTTCGCGTAGGAGGCGTCCTGGGTGAACAGGTCCAGGTACCCGTTCCTGCCGCCGTACTTGAAGGCGTCGCAGGTGGGCTGCGGCACCGTCTCCCACACCGACTCCTGCGCGCCGCGCTGGAAGGTGTTGATGTAGGACGGCCCGGTCGCCGTCGGACCCGCCTCGCACTTGCCGGGTTCGTTGCCGTAGCCGTAGGTGTTGTCCACGTCCTGGAGCCAGTGCATCCCGTAGACGTCGTCGGTGCCGTACGCGGACCTCAGTTCGGCGGCGATCGGATCCGGGCCGACGGGCACCCCGGTGTCCAGCGGTGCCGGGTACTGCGCGGGGGTGTCGAGCTCGGGCGCGTACGTCGCCGGCTTGGAGGCGTTGTAGAAGGAGTTGGTCGGCTGGTCCGCGTGGGTCGGGATCATGTACCGCTCCATGATGTCCCAGGCCCCGTTGAACTTCGACCAGTCACCGGTCACCTTGCCGTACATGGCCTGCAGCCACAGCAGGTAGCTGTACGCCTCCGAGGTGGTCTCGTGGCCGTGGTCCGGCGCCTCGACGATCAGCGTCTCCACCGAGTGGTACGGGATGCCCTCGGGGGAGAAGTAGCCGTTCGCTGGGTCGGTGATCTCGCCGTACAGCTCCAGGAAGCGCGCGTCGTACGTCTTCGCCGCGCCCAGCTGCGTCACCGTGACCGCCGCCTTGCCGTGGCCCGGGGCCGACGACTCGAAGACCGCGGAACCGGTGCCCGAGGAGTCGGCGGCGACCGTGACCCGCTGCGCGGTGTCCCAGTTCGACGGGGTGAAGGTGAGCGTGGCGCCCGCGGTGACCGACAGCCCGGAGTTGCCGCTCGCACGGGTCGTCGTGACCGTCGTGTTCGCACTCGGCCGGGTCGACAGCTTCACCTCGTACGTGCCCGACGCGCCCTGGCGCACGCCCAGCTGGGACGGTGTCGCCACCACGGCCGGGCCGGAGGCGACGGTGATGCCGACCGGGGTCGAGCTCGCGGAGGCACCCAGGCTGTCGTGGGCCTTCGCCGTCAGCGAATGACTGCCCACGGTCAATCCGGCGACGGAGAGCGTGAAGGGCGCGCTCGTGTCCGTGCCCAGCAGCGCGGTGTCGTCGTAGAACTCCACCTTGGTGACGGTCGCGCCGTCGGCCGCCGCCGCGGTCGCCGCGAGCGGAACCGTCTCGCCCCGGGTGTAGACCGCGCCGGCCTCGGGGCTGGTCAGCACGGTGACCGGCGGCTGGTGGGCCCCCGCGCAGGTGGTGCCGTTGACGGCGAAGGAGGAGGGCGCGGTGTTGGTGCCGCTGTAGGAGAACTGCGCGCCGGTGGTGACGGCGCCGCCGGCCGCGATCCGTCCGTTGTGCCCGGCGTTCTTCACGGTCACGGTCTTCCCGGACTGGCTCCAGCCGCCGTTCCATCCGTTCACGAGCCGCTGGTTGCCCGCGTAGTCGTAGGTGAGGGTCCAGCCGTCGATGACGTCCGAGCCGCGGTTGGTGAGGGTCAGGTCCGCGGTGAAACCGGAACCCCAGTCATTGGTGCGGTAGTCCACGCTGCACTGAACGGCGGCCGCCTGGGCGGGAGTCGATCCTGAGGAGAGCATCGTCAGCGGAAGGGCGAGCGCTGCCGCGGCGGCCGTCAGCAGTCGCCGGACGCCGCGCCGTCTTCTGGGTGGGGGGCGCATGGTGCTGGTTCCTCCTGCGACTCGAAGAGGTCAAGACTTGAACCAGTGGGAGCGCTCCCATAGTGGGGACGGGGTCAAGGGCGGTCAAGGCTTGTGGAGAGTCGAAAAGATTCGACGACCCAAGTTCACCGAATGTCGGTGACTCCCCTGTTCTTCGCCGTCACTTGGCGCTAGCTTCATGTCACCAGTGGGAGCGGTTCCATCAGTCGACGCGTCCGTTACGACGCGTCCGAACTGCAAGGAGTCGCTCATGTGGCACCCCCCGCGTTCAGTACGTGCACGTCCCGCCACCGGTACGTCCGGGCCCCGTGCGGGCGTCCCGGCCGCACCGGTCGTCACGGCGCGCGAGTCCGCGCCCGTGCGCCCGGCGGAGCACTCCGCCACGGTCTCCCCGAAGGGCGCCGGCACCGGATCCGCGACGTTCCCGCTCGACGGCACCCCGCACGTCCCCGGCGCGGGGGCGAGGCACTCGCACAGGACTCCGCCGGCCCCCGCCGGCTCCCTCCCGTCCCCCTCACGAGGGGGACGACGGGACCGGGACCGGTCCGGCCCCCGTACCTCCCGGACCGCGGACCCGGCCTCGTCCTGATCCCGGGTCCGGGACGCCCTCCACGGCGTACGGCACCGGACGCGCGGCCCACGCGCGTCCGGTCCGGCCACCGCCCGTCCCGACGCCCGTGCACGTCCCTCTTCGCACAGCGCGCCCGTACACCCCCAACGGATAGGAAACCCGCACTCATGAGCCGCACGAGAACCGCGCTCCTCGCCGCCATGGCGCTGGTCGCCGGCGCCACCGGCACGGCGTACGCCGTCGCCCCCGACGGCGTCGGCGCCGCCGCAGTCCCCTGCACCGTCGACTACCAGGTGCAGAACCAGTGGAGCACCGGCTTCACCGCCGCCGTGACCGTCACCAACCTCGGTGCCGCCAAGTCCTCCTGGTCGCTGAAGTGGTCCTACGCGGGCAACCAGCGGGTCACCAGCGGCTGGAACGCCAAGGTCACCCAGTCCGGAAGCAACGTCACCGCCGCCAACGAGTCCTACAACGGCACGCTGGCGACCGGTGGTTCGGCCAGCTTCGGCTTCCAGGGCACCTACAGCGGCACCAACGCGATCCCCGCCACCTTCACCCTCGACGGTGTCACGTGCAACGTCGACGACGGCGGCCCGACCGACCCCACGGACCCGACCGATCCGACCGACCCCGGCGACCGGGTCAACAACCCGTACAGCGGCGCCAAGGTGTACGTGAACCCGGAGTGGTCCGCGAACGCGGCGGCCGAACCGGGCGGCAGCCGCATCGCGAACCAGCCCACCGGTGTCTGGCTGGACCGCATCGCCGCCATCAACGGGGCCAACGGCAAGATGGGACTGCGTGCCCACCTCGACGAGGCCCTGCGCCAGAAGGGCTCGGGCGAACTCGTCATCCAGCTGGTCATCTACAACCTGCCCGGCCGTGACTGCTCCGCCCTCGCCTCCAACGGCGAACTCGGCCCCACGGAGATCGGCCGCTACAAGACCGAGTACATCGACCCGATCGCCGCGATCCTCGCCGACGACAAGTACAGCTCCCTGCGGATCGTCACCACGGTCGAGATCGACTCCCTGCCCAACCTCGTCACCAACACCGGCAGCCGCGCCACCGCGACGCCGGAGTGCGACGTGATGAAGGCCAACGGCAACTACGTCAAGGGCGTCGGCTACGCCCTGAACAAGCTCGGCGACGCGGGCAACGTGTACAACTACGTCGACGCCGGCCACCACGGCTGGATCGGCTGGGACGACAACTTCGGCCCCTCCGCCGACGTGTTCCACGACGCCGCCACCGCCGAGGGCGCCACCCCGGCCGACGTGCACGGGTTCATCACCAACACCGCCAACTACAGTGCGTTGAAGGAGAACAACTTCAACGTCGGCCAGACCGTGGCCGGCAAGTCCGTCCGCGAGTCCGAGTGGGTCGACTGGAACCGCTACGTCGACGAACTGGGCTTCGCCCAGGCCTTCCGCAACGAACTCGTCTCGACCGGCTTCGACCCGAACATCGGCATGCTCATCGACACCTCCCGCAACGGCTGGGGCGGCGCCGCACGGCCCGCCGGACCGGGCGCGACGACCAGCGTCGACACCTACGTCGACGGCGGACGCTACGACCGCCGCATCCACATCGGCAACTGGTGCAACCAGGCGGGCGCCGGACTCGGCGAACGCCCGAAGGCGGCACCGGAGGCCGGCATCGACGCCTACGTGTGGATGAAGCCCCCGGGCGAGTCCGACGGGGCCAGCAAGGAGATCCCGAACGACGAGGGCAAGGGCTTCGACCGGATGTGCGACCCGGCCTACACGGGCACCCCGCGCAACGGGCACAACCTCACCGGCGCCCTGCCGGACGCCCCGGTCTCCGGCCACTGGTTCTCGGCCCAGTTCCAGGAGCTCATGAGGAACGCGTACCCGCCGCTGCCGTGACCGGCGGCCCGACCGGTCGGCCGGCCCCCGGCTGACCCCGATCCACCGATCCACCGATCGGCCCCGGTCCGCCGGGGAGCGGGCCGCACGCCCGCTCCCCGGCGGACCGTTCACGCCCGTACGGGCGATTTCGGGAAACCACCTTGCCGGAACGGCAACATCGTTGGCCTTTCCCCGGTGCGTCGGCGCACCCTGTCCGCATCCGAGCGGAGAGGCTGACCCCATGGCGCACCACGACCACCCCCACCACGCATCCCGGCAGGACGACCGGACCGGCCGGCCCGGTCACCACCACGGCCACGACACCGCGCACACCGGGACGGACTGGGCGGAGGTGGCCTCCCTGCTCGAATCCGAGGCCGAACTGTTCACGCCCCTGTACGAACGGGCCCTCGGCTGGCTCGCGAAGGAGGTGACGGCACCAGGACTCGTCGTGGACGCGGGCAGCGGGCCGGGCGTCATCTCGTGCCTGTTCGCCGAGGTCTTCGAGGAGGCCCGCATCGTGGCCGCCGACGGCTCCGCCCCGCTGCTCGAACGGGCGGCGGAGCGCGCCGCCCGGTACGGCGTCGGCGACCGCTTCGGCACCCTCACCGGTGAACTCCCCGGTGTGCTCGACGAGCTGGAGTACCCGGCCGACCTGCTGTGGGCCAGCCGCAGCGTCCACCACCTGGGCGACCAGCGCGCCGCGCTCGCCGCCTACGCCGCCCGGCTCGCGCCCGGCGGCACGCTGGCCGTCATGGAGGGCGGTCTGCCCGCCCGGTACCTGCCGCGCGACATCGGCTTCGGCCGGCCGGGACTCCAGGCCCGCCTCGACGCCGTGGAGGCCGACTGGTTCACCCGCATGCGCACCGAACTGCCGGACTCCGTCGCGCACACCGAGGACTGGCCCGCCCTGCTGACCGCGGCCGGACTGCGCCACGGCCGCTCCCGCACCTTCCTCCTCGACCTCCCCGCCCCGGCTCCCGACCGGGCCCGCGCCCACGTCGTCGCGACCCTCACCCGCACCCGCGACCGACTCGCCGGGGAGCTGGACGCCGACGACCGCGCCACCCTCGACCGCCTCCTCGACCCGGCGGACGAGGCGAGCGTGCACCACCGGCCCGACGTCTTCTACCTGGCGGCCCACACGGTCCACACGGCCGTCCGCCCGGTATAGGGCTCCTCCGGACCGGTGGCGGTTCCGTCCGGACCGAAGGCGCCCCACGGGTGCGGCGGCCTCCCCCCGCGCGGGGGGAGGCCGCCGCACCCGTGTCCCGGAAGGACGGGGCGCCCGGGGGTCAGTTCAGCGTCGCCGGGTCGGGGCCCAGGCGGCGGTCCTCGTCGAGCGCGCTGATCGCCGCGAGGTCTTCCGCGTCCAGGCTGAAGCCGAACACGTCGATGTTCTCCTCGATCCGCGACGGCGTCACCGACTTGGGGATGACGACGTTGCCGAGCTGGAGGTGCCAGCGCAGCACCACCTGTGCCGGAGTGCGCCCGTGCTTGCGGGCGATGGCGACGATCGCCGGGACCTCCAGCAGGCCCTTGCCCTGGCCGAGCGGGGACCAGGCCTCCGTGGCGATGCCCCGCTCGGCGTGGTACTCCCGCGCGGCGGACTGCTGGAGGTGCGGGTGCAGCTCGATCTGGTTGACGGCCGGGACGACCGACGTCTCGCCGGTCAGGCGGTCCAGGTGCTCGGGCAGGAAGTTGGACACGCCGATGGCGCGGACCCGGCCCTCGGCGTACAGCTTCTCGAACGCCCGGTACGTGTCGACGTAGCGGTCGCGCTCCGGTGTCGGCCAGTGGATGAGGTACAGGTCCACGTAGTCCAGGCCGAGCTTGGCCAGGGAGGCGTCGAAACCGCGCAGGGCGGCGTCGTACCCCTGGTCGTCGTTCCAGAGCTTGGTGGTGATGAAGAGGTCCTCACGGGGAACGCCCGAGGCGGCGACCGCCCGGCCGGTGCCCTCCTCGTTGCCGTAGGCCGCCGCGGTGTCGATGCTGCGGTAGCCCGCCTCCAGCGCCGCCGCGACGGCCGTCTCGGCCTCGGCGTCCGGTACCTGCCAGACGCCGAAACCCAGTTGGGGCATCGTGACGCCGTTGTTCAGGGTGATCGGGGGGACCATGCTCACGATCTCTCGATCCTTCGGTCGGGGTCCGGTGGAACTTCCATGATCAACTATTACCGGCCGTGGTGCATTCCTAACGGCGCAATGCGTGCGCGGTGAGCGTACCTCCGGCGCGCGGAGCGCCGCCGTGCGCCGGTGCCCCACGTGCGGTACCCGATGCCCCACGTGCGGTACAGCGCCTCGACCTCCTTCTCGTACGCCTGCTCGATCGCCCTGCGCTTCAGCTTCAGCGACGGCGTGCGCAGCCCGCGCTCCTCGGTGAACGGCTGCGCCACCCCCGCCGCCGGCCCGGCCCGGGAAGCCCGGTCACCCCACCCGACGAGCACTCTCCGCGCAGGTCACGCATTCGACAGGCGAACCGCTCCCTCGACCGCCGGAGTACGGCGCGGCAGCTCCGACCGCCGCTCCCGTGCTCGCTCGCACACGCCGGCACACACTCGCGCCCAGGAGAGTCCCAGCAGCTCACCATCCCCTCCACCAGGGACTGCTCTTCCCCCCCCGTTCGTCCCGTCCACCGTCCGGTCGTCGATCGCCTTCACCTCACCGGCCCGCGGGAACGTGCCCGCCGCGGTCTGCGCCGGCTCCTTCTCCCAGGGCACGGTCGGGGGCGTCCGGCACCGGGTGAGCCCGGCCCGGCGGCCGTGCTGCCGCTGAGGCTGTTCCCCCAGGTGTGGCCCGTGGTGTGCGCGGTGATCGCCGGGCGCCGCTCGCGCGAGGCCGACGGCCCGCCCGGGGCCACCTCCCCGACGGCTGCCGGGGAGGTCACCGCCCCGGCCCCAGCCGGACCGTCACGAACCGGGGCCGGTACAGGGACACGTTCCGGCTGAGCGTCACGGCGGTGCCGGCGCCGGGCGGCTCGAGCAGGTTCACGTCGTAGCTGAGCACCAGCCGCCCGTCCCCGCTCAGCTCCGGGTGCGTCTGCGGGTTGTACGCGCCGGTCCCGCCGTGCGGCAGCGCGGGGCTGAACTCCTCCGCCGGTCCGTGCCACGGCCCGGCGGGGGAG
>NZ_LIRG01000737.1 GCF_001419695.1 Streptomyces prasinopilosus | reverse complement strand
CGTCCTGCGAGGGGACCGCGACCAGGCCCAGTTCCGTGCCCTGCGCCAGCAGCCGGTGACTGGGCAGGACGCGGACCGTGTAGCCGAACGGCCCGGTGCGGTCCAGGCAGAGGGGGCCCTCGTACACCCAGCGGCCCTCCAGGTCGGCGGAGCCCACCGGCTTCAGCGGCACGGGGGTCGCGTCGGTGATGCGGTCCTCCTCGTCCACCCGCCCGGAGACCGCCTGCACCTCGACGTCGTCGGGGCCGAGGCCGCCGAGGCCGACGCGCACCCGCAGCGCCAGGGTGGTGCCGAGTTCCGCCGTGCCCGTCGTCTCCGACGTCTCCGACGTCTCCACGTGGTCGACGCTCACCCCGTGCCAGGCGGCACGCACCCGGGACTTCCACCGGGCGAGGTCCCGCGCGGCGTCCGGGTCCATGGCGCGGTGGCCGCCGGCGGCGGGCGCGTACAGGCGCTCGACGTACTCGCGGACCATGCGGCCGGCCAGCACCTTCGGCCCGAGCAGGCTCAGGGTGTTGCGGACCATCTCCAGCCACCGGTCCGGCAGCCCGCTCTCGCCCCGCTCGTAGAAGCGCGGGGTGATCCGCTGCTCCAGCAGGTCGTACAGCGCGGCGGCCTCCACGGCGTCGCGCCGGTCGGGGTCGTCCCCCACCGCCGACAGCGTGGAGGTGCCCCCGTTCGCCCCGTCCGCGGTGGGGATGGCCCAGCCGAAGTCGGGCTGGAACCACTCGTCCCACCAGCCGTCCAGCACCGAGAGGTTGAGGCAGCCGTTGAGGGCGGCCTTCATGCCGCTGGTGCCGCACGCCTCCAGCGGCCGCAGCGGGTTGTTCAGCCAGATGTCGCAGCCGGGGTAGAGCTTCTGCGCCATCGCCATGCCGTAGTCGGGCAGGAACACGATCCGGTGCCGCACCCGGGGGTCGTCGGCGAACCGGACCAACTCCTGGATGAGCCGTTTGCCGCCCTCGTCCGCCGGGTGCGCCTTGCCCGCGACCACGATCTGCACCGGCCGTTCGGGGTGCAGCAGCAGGTTCGTCAGCCGGTCCCGGTCCTGCAGCATCAGCGTCAGCCGCTTGTACGAGGGGACCCGCCGGGCGAACCCGATGGTCAGCACGTCCGGGTCGAGCACCTGCTCGACCCAGCCCAGCTCGGCCGTCCCGGCCCCGCGCTGCCGCCAGGAGGCGCGCAGCCGCTCCCGCACCTCCATCACCAGCAGGGCGCGCAGGGACCGGCGCAGCTCCCAGATGTCCTCGTCCGGGATGTCCGCGACCGAGTCCCAGCGGTCCGAGCCGCCGACGGTCAGCGCCTCCTCGGCGCGCTCGGCACCGATCTGCCGGGCGCCGAGCCGGAGCACCTCGGGGGCGACCCAGGTGGGCGCGTGCACCCCGTTGGTGACGGAGGTGATGGGCACCTCCTCGGGGTCGAACCCGGGCCAGAGTCCGGCGAACATCTCGCGGCTGACCCCGCCGTGCAGCAGGGACACGCCGTTGGCGCGCTGGGCAAGGCGCAGGCCCATCACGGCCATGTTGAAGAGACCGGGCTCGCCACCGGGGTACGTCTCCCGGCCCAGCCCGATGACGCGGTCGACGTCGATGCCCGGCAGTTCGGCGCCGGGTCCGAAGTGCCGGGCGACCAGGCCGCGGTCGAAGCGGTCGATGCCGGCCGGTACCGGGGTGTGCGTGGTGAACACGGTCCCGGCCCGGACCGCCTCCAGGGCGGCGTCGAACTCCAGTCCCTCGGCGCCCAGTTCGGCGATGCGTTCCAGGCCGAGGAAACCGGCGTGGCCCTCGTTGGTGTGGAACACCTCGGGCGGCGCGTGTCCGGTGATCCGGCAGTACGCGCGCACCGCCCGCACGCCCCCTATGCCGAGCAGCATCTCCTGGAGCAGCCGGTGCTCGCTGCCGCCGCCGTAGAGCCGGTCGGTGACGCCGCGTGCGCCGGGGTCGTTCTCCTCGACGTCGGAGTCCAGCAGGAGCAGGGGGACCCTGCCCACCTGGGCCAGCCAGATCCGGGCGCGCAGGGACCGGCCGCCGGGCAGTGCGAGACCCACCAGGGCGGGCGTGCCGTCGGGTTCCTGGAGCTGGACGAGGGGCAGCTCGTTGGGGTCCAGGACGGGGTAGTGCTCCTGCTGCCAGCCGTCCCGGGACAGGGTCTGGCGGAAGTAGCCGTGCCGGTAGAGCAGGCCGACGCCGATCATCGGGACGCCGAGGTCGCTGGCGGACTTGAGGTGGTCGCCGGCGAGGATGCCGAGTCCTCCGGAGTACTGCGGCAGGGCGGCCGTGATGCCGAACTCCGGGGAGAAGTAGGCGATGGCGGAGGGAAGTTGGTCGCCCCGCGGCCGGCTGCCGGACTGGGTCTGGTACCAGCGGTCGCCGGTCATGTACGTGTGCAGGTCGTCCGCGGCCGCGTCGAGGCGGTCCAGGAACGCGCGGTCGCCGGCCAGCTCGGTGAGCCGCTCGGGCCCCACGCTGCCCAGCAGCCGCACGGGGTCGCGGCCGCAGGCGGCCCAGCACCCGGGGTCGACGGACTGGAAGAGGTCGCCGGTCGGCGCGTGCCAGGACCAGCGCAGGTTGCGGGCCAGGTCGCTGAGGGGCCGGAGGGGGTCGGGGAGAACGGGTCGGACGGTGAATCGACGGATCGCCTTCAAATTCCACCTCGGCGCGAGTCGCGGTGCGGAGGGACGGCACTGTGCGTCCGGTCGTCCCGCACGACACTACCGGCGGAAAAGGCATCCAGGGCGGAAGCCGGACAACCCGGCAGCGGCGTGCCCCGGCCCAAACGATTCGCCACCGGGCGCACATGGCCGGTTCCCCACCCGCGGTGTCCCCGCGGGACTCCGTTCCGCACGGCCCGCCACCGCGGCGGCGGGCCGGCAGGACAAGAAACCGGCCTTTTCCCCACACGGTCCGACCGCCGACCCGTTCACCCCCCGGGGGCACCGCCGCCCCGGCGTCCGCCGCGAGCCGCACCGGGCGGGTCAGCGCCCGGGTGCGTCGGCGGCTTCCCCGCGCACGGCGGACGCGGCGGCGCCGCACTTCGCCGGGCGGCCCCGGCGCGGGTGGCGAACGCGCTGGTCGAGAGGGCGGCGGCCGGAGAGGCGAGCCGTCGCGGGCCCCGTCCGCCGGGCCGTCCGCCGCGGACTCCGGGACCCCGGGGTCCCTCGTCCGGAACCGGTCCGGCGCGGACGGGAGACGCCGGGGGCCTGCTGACGGGTGCGCGGGAACGGACCCACGAGGGCCTGCTTCACCCGCACGGGCGAGGCCGGTCTTGTATGTCGACATACGCGCGAGTAGTTAACAAAGCGCCGGATTGCTCACCCGAAGAGGATGGGAAGGCTCCTTCGGTACGCCCCTCGGGAACACCGCCGTGCGCCACGGGACACGACGGAGCATCACGCAGGACCCGCAGGACCCGCAGGACCCACCTCCCCACAGTCATCCGCCCACCCACGTTGACGCGGACAGGAGCGGTCATGCCCGCCAAGCACCCTTCGTCATCCCCTCCGACACCCGGTACCGCTCAGACCCCGTCGGCGCCCGGTTCCCCGCCACCGGTGCGGCCCGGCTCCGGGGCGCCTCCGAGGCCCGGCCCGCGCCCGTCCGCGCAACGCGGTTCCACCACGGCCTCCGTGCGGCCGAGCGGTGAGGGCGGGCACCCGTCACCGGCACCGCCGCCCGGCCCCTCACCCGTGCCGCCGGCCGCGTCGCCGGCCGCGTCGTCGCCCGCGACGGAAGCGGGCACCGTGAGCGCCGCTCCCGTGGACGCCGTCCCCGCCGCCTCCGTGGGCCGCATCCCCGTCCTCGACGTCCGTCCGGTGGTCCACGGGGGGCGCCGGCCCTCGGGGTCGGTCAGGACGACGTTGGCGGCCACCGCGTCGTGCCCCTCGCGGAACACGGTCGCCGTCACCTCGAACGTCTCCCCGACGACCGCCTTGGCCGGCCGGCGCCCCCCGTGGAC
>NZ_LIRG01000736.1 GCF_001419695.1 Streptomyces prasinopilosus | reverse complement strand
TGCGGGCGGTGCGGGCGGTGCCGGGAGTGCCGGATTCGTGCGGCAGACTTGGGGTGCGAAGACCGAATGAAGGATGGGTATGCCGATCACACCTGCCACCGCGACGCACACCCCGTCGAGCGGCACCGACGAGGCGATTCTGCTGGAGCTGGTCGACGAGGACGGCGTGACGACCGGCACCGCGGAGAAGCTCGCCGCCCATCAGCCCCCGGGGCAGCTGCACCGGGCGTTCTCGGTGTTCCTCTTCGACGAGCGCGGCCGGCTGCTGATCCAGCAGCGGGCCCTGGGCAAGTACCACTCCCCCGGCGTGTGGTCCAACACCTGCTGCGGGCACCCCTACCCCGGTGAGTCTCCGTTCGCGGCGGCGGCCCGGCGGACCTTCGAGGAGCTGGGGCTGTCCCCGTCGCTGCTCGCCGAGGCGGGCACGGTGCGCTACAACCACCCGGACCCGGCCTCCGGTCTGGTCGAGCAGGAGTACAACCACCTGTTCGTCGGCATGGTGCAGGCACCGCTGCGGGTGGATCCCGAGGAGGTGGCGTCCACGGCGTTCGTGACCCCGGACGAGCTGGCCCGGCGCCATGCCGAGGACACCTTCTCGGCGTGGTTCATGACCGTGCTGGACGCGGTCCGCCCGGCGGTCCGGGAGCTGACGGGGCCGTTGGCGGGCTGGTGACCGCGCGGGGGCGGTCGCGGATCGGGGGCCGGGCCCGGTGGGTCCGGCGGGGAGCCCGACTCCGGTGGTGGCCCTCACGGTGTGTGCGGGCGGCCGTCAGCGCCGCGCGGGCTTGAGCGGCAGGGCGGCCCAGACCACCTTGCCGCCGCCCGCGGTGTGCTCGACGTCGCACACACCGTTCGCCTCACGGGTGATCTCGCGCACCAGGAGCAGTCCACGGCCTCCGGTGCGGCCGTGGTCGGCCTCCAGGGCGGTCGGGCGGTAGGGGTGGTTGTCCTCCACGGACACCCGGACCCATTCGGCGCCGACGGCGACCTCGACGGCGAGCGTCGGGGAGAGCAGCGCCGCGTGCCGCACGGCGTTGGTGACCAGTTCCGAGACGATCAGCAGCAGCCCCTGGACCACCTCGTCGGCGACCGGCACCCCCTGGCGCAGCAGCAGGTCCCGTACGGCGTGGCGCGCCTGCGGGACCGAGGCGTCGACGGCGGGGGCGGTGAACCGCCAGACGCCCTCGTACGGCAGCGGAGCCGGTCTCGGTGGTGCGGTCTCCGCTCCGGCGGGTCTGTCCCCGTCCTCGTCCTCCGGGCGCGGCCCGGGTCCGCGCCCCTGGTCGTCCATCGTCCGGTCGCCGCCCTCACGCTCGATTGTCACCACCCGTCGAGTGTTGGTAACGATGCGCGTCACGCCGAGGTCCTGGACAGAAGTCAGCAGATATCGAGCGCTTCTGACCGTTGAAGTACGTCGTGATGGTTCACGAGACAGTTTCCATCCGTCTTGTGTCGCCTCGACGGGCTATTCGGGTTGTACGGGTTTGGTGTCCGGCCCGGTGTTCCCGGGGTCCGTCAGCCGGTCGGAGACCATGCCCACGATCCTGCGCCCGCCGTAGCCGGTGGCGATCAGACCGAGTCCGTCGAAGAGCAGGGTGAGCGAGAGGAAAGTGCCGATCACGTACTGGCTGCTGCCCGGCCAGGTGGCCAGCACCAGGATGCCGAGCAGGAGTCCCAGGACGCCCTGCAGGAGCGTCACACCGAACTGCGGGCCGCGCACCACCATGCTGCCCACCAGGCGGAACAGCCCGCCGGTGAGGAACAGCAGCGCGGCGAACATGGTCAGTGCCTCGGCCGCGGCCGCCGGGGTGCGCAGGACCACCACGCCGGCCGCGATGTTCAGGGCCGCGACGATCACCGCGAGCCAGAAGAAGTTGCTGTGCCGGGCCTGGACGGCCTGCAGCAGGGAGACCGCGCCGCCGATCAGCAGCAGCCAGCCGAACAGCACCATCGTCGTCAGGGTGGCGACGGCGGTGTGGACGAGACCGACGAGACCGGCGACCACCAGGATCACGCCGAGTGCGGCGAGCCAGCCGAAGCCGTGCTTCAGCCCGGCCGTCCCGTCGCGCGGTGGGGTGGACCCGCCCATGGCTGCCTCCTCGCCGTCCGCTCCCCGCCCCTCCCCTCGTTCTCCCC
>NZ_LIRG01000735.1 GCF_001419695.1 Streptomyces prasinopilosus | reverse complement strand
GCCGGTCACGTAACCTCCGGCCACGCACCGGCCGGTCACGGAGCGCGCCCGACCCCGGCCGTGGCCGGAGGTTACGTGACCGGCTGTACGGAGTCCTGTGCGGGCGCGGGCGTACGCCCGTCCTCGGCGAGGGCGCCGGACCGGTCCCGCCACGGCAGCTCCGCCGTCACCGTCGTCGGGCCGCCCTCCGGCGACTCCACGACGAACAGACCGTCGACCGCGCCCAGCCGGTCCGCGAGACCCCGCATCCCCGTACCGCCGTCCAGGCTCGCACCGCCGCGGCCGTCGTCCTCCACCTGGATGAGCAGGCGTCCGTCCGCACGCCACACCTCGACCGAGGCCGTCCGCGCCGCACTGTGCTTGCTGACGTTCTGCAGCAGCTCGGAGACGGTGAAGTAGGCGATGCCCTCGATGGCCGCGGCCGGCCGCTCGGTGAGATCGACCGTCACCCGCACCGGGACCGTGCAGCGCGAGGCGACCGACGACAGGGCCGCGTCGAGGCCGCGGTCGGTCAGCACGGCCGGGTGGATGCCGCGCGCCAGGTCCCGCAGCTCCTGCAGCGCCAGCTTCACCTCGCCGTGCGCCTCCTCGACCATCGACGCCGCCGCGTCGGGATCCTCCAGCAGCTTCTCCTTGGCCAGGCCCAGCCCCATGGCCAGGTTGACCAGCCGGGCCTGCGCGCCGTCGTGCAGGTCGCGCTCGATGCGCCGCAGGTCCGCCGCCGCCGTGTCGACCACGAGCCCCCGGCCGGACTCCAGCTCGGCTATGCGCCGCTCCAGCTCGTCGGACGGCGACAGCAGGCCGCGCACCATCGCCCGGTCCGCGTTGGCCAGCCCCCGCGCGATGAACGGCAGCACCGGCCACAGCACGAACAGCGAGGTCAGCGTGACCGTGAAGGTGACGATGCCCCAGGGCAGGCGTATCACCTCGTACAGCGCCGTACGCCAGCCCACCGGGTCCCTCAGGGCCATCCACAGCCACGGCAGGAACCCCCCGGCCTCGCGCAGCGGCAGCCGGCTCGGCTCCTCCACCCGCAGCCCGAGCAGCGCCCTGGCCCGCGCCCGCTCCCCCCTGCCCAGCAGCCGCGTCCCCATCAGACCGCCCGCGAGCAGCGGGAGCCCGACCACCGTGACGGCCAGCCCGAGTCCCAGGAACAGCGTGGTCACGACATAGGTGAAGCCCACCAGCGCCACCGGAAGGTTCGCCAGGAGATGGGCGATCTCCTTCCAGGTGTGCCGGTCGTAGGCGAGACGCACCGGTGGCGGGCGGTCGTCGGGGGAGGGGAAGGGCTCGGTCATGTGTCATAGCGTGCCCGGCCCCGGGGACCCGCGCCATGAGGTGGACCCCTGATGTCCACTGGGGAAATCCCCACCCCCGTACCAGGGGGCGACAGACTGCTTACGGGGCACTTATCAGGGCCTAGACTCCCGTGCGTACAGATCGTCGAACAGCGAGGGGCGGACGTGCGGCAACCGACCGGCGTCGATCCGACCGGCTTCGGCACGACGGGCAGCGATCCGGCTGCCGTGATCGCTTCGAACCAGGTCGCGGCGGCAGACTACTTCCAGGCGTACTCGGTCGTCGGGCTGCTCGCCGCGGTCGGCGTGCTGTTCGTCGCCTTCGCCTTCGGCGCGGGACGCCTGCTGCGGCCGGTGGTCCCCACGCCCGAGAAGCTCATGACGTACGAGTGCGGAGTCGACCCCGTCGGCGAGGGCTGGGCCCACACCCAGGTCCGCTACTACGTCTACGCCTTCCTCTACGTGATCTTCGCCGTCGACTCGATCTTCCTCTTCCCCTGGGCGACCGTCTTCGCCGCCGACGGCTACGGGGCGACCACGCTGGTGGAGATGTTCATCTTCCTCGGCTTCCTCGCCGTCGGCCTGCTGTACGCATACAAGAAGGGCGTCCTGACATGGACGTGACCCCCACCAACCCACCGGACGCCGCCACCACGCCGGGCGCGGCCACAGGCCCGGCCCGGGGGCCGGACTCCGGACCGGTACCACTGCCCGAGCCCGTCGTGCTCCCCGCGGAGGGCCGCGGACAGCTCGGCGCGCTCGCCCGGCTCGCCCCCGAGCCGATGAAGGTGATCCTCAACTGGGGCCGCCGCTATTCCCTCTGGGTCTTCAACTTCGGCCTCGCCTGCTGCGCGATCGAGTTCATCGCCGCGTCGATGGCCCGCCACGACTTCATCCGCCTCGGTGTCATCCCCTTCGCGCCGGGACCGCGCCAGGCCGACCTGATGGTCGTCTCCGGAACGGTCACGGACAAGATGGCACCCGCGGTGAAGCGCCTGTACGAGCAGATGCCCGAGCCGAAGTACGTCATCTCGTTCGGCGCGTGCAGCAACTGCGGCGGGCCGTACTGGGACTCCTACTCCGTCACCAAGGGCGTCGACCAGATCATCCCGGTCGACGTCTACGTCCCCGGCTGCCCGCCGCGGCCCGAGGCGCTGCTCCAGGGGATCCTGAAGCTCCAGGAGAAGATCGCCCGGGAGTCGCTGGGGGAGCGGTACGGATCCGGTGGGCGAGGCCCCTCGGCGGCGGCGCTGCAGAGCGGGCTGGTGAAGCCGCCGGCACCGGGGGGACCCGGCGCGGTGGAGCCCGGCCGGGGGGAGGACCGGTGACCGCTGTCGGCTGGCTCCCCGCGGACGCCGAGGACCTGTTCGGTACGGGGGCCGCGGCCGGGGAGTCGTACGAGGTCCTCACCGTCGACGTCCCGCCCGCCTCCTGGCTCCCGGCCCTGGAGACCGCGCGCGACCGGCTCGGCTGCACCTACTTCGACTGGTTGAGCGCGGTCGACGAGCCCGGCACGGGCTTCCGCGTGAGCGCCCACGTCGTGGCCCTCTCCCCGGTCCGGCGCCTGCTCCTGCGGACGACCGTCCCGCACGAGGCCCCGGCGCTGCCCTCCGCGGTGGGCGTCTACGCGGGGGCCGCCTGGCACGAACGCGAGACGTACGAGATGTTCGGCGTCGACTTCACCGGCCATCCCGCACTCGACCCCCTGCTCCTCCCGGACACCTTCGAGGGACACCCGCTGCGCAAGGACTTCGTCCTCGCCGCCCGCGTCGCCAAGGCCTGGCCCGGCGCCAAGGAACCCGGCGAGTCCGAACACGGCGGCCCCAGGCGCCGCCAGATGCTTCCCCCGGGGGTCCCCGACCCCAACGAGTGGGGCCCGCTGAAGGGCCAGCTCCCCCCGGCCCCGTCCCGTCAGGCCCGGGGCACGGGCCTGACGGGACGGGGC
>NZ_LIRG01000734.1 GCF_001419695.1 Streptomyces prasinopilosus | reverse complement strand
GCACCATCCAGGCCGACCAGGACGCCGTCATCCGCGCGGGCTCGCGCGGCGCCCTGGTCGTCGACGGCGGTCCGGGCACCGGCAAGACCGTCGTCGCCCTGCACCGCTCCGCGTACCTCCTCTACTCCGACCCGCGCCTCGGCCACCGCCGGGGCGGCGTGCTGTTCGTCGGCCCGCACCAGCCGTACCTGGCGTACGTCGCCGACGTCCTGCCCAGCCTCGGCGAGGAGGGCGTGCGCACCTGCACCCTGCGCGACCTCGTCCCCGAGGGGGCCGCGGCGACGGCCGAGACCGACCCCGAGGTGGCCCGCCTGAAGTCCTCCGCCGCCATGGTGCGGGCGATCGAGACGGCCGTACGGTTCTACGAGGACCCGCCCGCCCGGGGCATGACGGTGACCACCCCCTGGGCCTCCGTCCCCCTGACCGCCGAGGACTGGGCCGAGGCGTTCCGGGCCCCGGAGCCCGGCACCCCGCACAACGAGGCGCGCGAGCAGATCTGGGACGAGCTGGTGGCGATCCTCGGGGACAAGCACGGCGACGACGTCCCGCCGAACCTGCTCCAGCGGGCGCTGCGCGCCCACCACGAGCTGGTCAGGACCCTCAACGACCACTGGCCGCTCCTCGAACCCGCCGACGTCGTCTCCGACCTGTGGTCCGTCCCCGCCTACCTGCGCCTGTGCGCCCCCTGGCTCGCCCCGGACGAGGTCGAGCGCCTGCGGCGCGAGGACGGGGACGCCCCGTCCTGGACGGTGTCCGACCTGCCGCTGCTGGACGCGGCCCGGCAGCGGCTCGGCGACCCGAAGTCGTCCCTGCGCAAGCGCCGCCACGACGCCTCGGTCGCCGCCCAGCGCGAACGCATGGCCGGCGTCATCGACAACGTCATCGCCTCCGACGACGACGGCGAGGGCGCGGTGACGATGCTGCACGGCCAGGACCTGCGGGACAGCCTGATCGACGAGAGCGCCCTGCCCACGGCCGAACCGGACGCGCTCGCGGGCCCCTTCGCGCACGTCGTGGTGGACGAGGCCCAGGAACTCACCGACGCCCAGTGGCAGATGCTGCTCCTGCGCTGCCCGTCCCGCAGCTTCACCATCGTCGGCGACCGCGCCCAGGCCCGGCACGGCTTCACGGAGTCGTGGGAGGAACGGCTCCGGCGCGTCGGCCTCGACCGGATCACCGTCACCTCCCTGAACATCAACTACCGCACCCCGCAGGAGGTGATGACGGAGGCCGAACCCGTCATCCGCGCCGTCCTCCCCGACGCCAACGTCCCGGTCTCCATCCGCACGGGCGGCCTCCCCGTCGTCCACGGCAAGGTCTCCGACCGGGACGCGGTCCTCGACGCCTGGCTCGCCGAGCACGCCGACGGCAACGGCATCGCCTGCGTCATCGGCGACCCCACCTTCCGGGACACGCCCCGCGTCCGCTCCCTGACCCCGGAACTGTCGAAGGGCCTGGAGTTCGACCTGGTCGTCCTCGTCGACCCGGACGGGTTCGGCGAGGGCATCGAGGGAGCGGTCGACCGCTACGTCGCGATGACCAGGGCGACCCGGCAACTGGTCGTCCTCACCTGACGCCGTGACGGGTTCCCGTACGCTCCGGGCGTACGGGAACCCGGCCCGCCCGGGACACCGGCGCGACGACCGGATGTCGGAGCGGGCGGCTACGGTACGCCCGTGAACGAGACGACCGGTGACGACCGCAGCCTTCCGCCCGCCCTCGCCGACGTGGCCCGCCTCGGGTTCGACTACGACGACGGGAACGGAATCGACTTCGAGCCCTACGACGCCTTCTGCCCGGCCGAGGAGACCACCGACTGGCTGCGCCAGTGGACCGGGAACCCCGAAGTCGACGGCGACGCCTACCGGCTGTTCGGCCAGGACGGCACCGGCGGCAACGCCGCCGTCTGGTACGCACGGCCCGGCCGGCCCCTCGCCGAGCAGCCCGTGGTGTTCCTGAGCTCGGAGGGCCGGTGCGGCGTGGTCGCCGGGAACCTGTCCGACTTCCTGTGGGTGCTGGCCGACGGCCACG
>NZ_LIRG01000733.1 GCF_001419695.1 Streptomyces prasinopilosus | reverse complement strand
GGGCACGCCAGCTGGGTGGTGCGGATCGGCGGACTCACCGTGCTCACCGACCCCGTCTGGTCCCGCCGCATCCTCGGCACCCCCGCCCGCATCACCCCCGTCGGCGTCGCCTGGGAGGCCCTGCCCCGCGTCGACGCGGTCGTCATCAGCCACAACCACTACGACCACCTCGACGCCCCCACCCTGCGACGGCTCCCGCGCGACACCCCGGTGTTCGTGCCGGCCGGGCTCGCCGGCTGGTTCCACCGCCGCCGGTTCACCCGCGTCACCGAGCTGGACTGGTGGGAGGCCGCCGAACTGAAGGGCGTCCGCTTCGACTTCGTCCCCGCCCACCACTGGTCCAAGCGCACCCTGACCGACACGTGCCGTTCGCTGTGGGGCGGCTGGGTGCTCACCGGTCCCGACGGACGGAGCGTCTACTTCGCCGGCGACACCGGCTACGGCCACTGGTTCTCCCGGATCGGCCGCCGCCACCCCGGCATCGACCTCGCGCTGCTGCCCATCGGCGCCTACGAGCCGCGCTGGTGGCTCAGGGACGTCCACTGCGACCCGGAGGAGGCGGTCCGCGCCGCCCGGGACCTCGGCGCGCGCCGGATGGCACCCATGCACTGGGCGACGTTCGTCCTCTCCGCCGAACCGGTGCTGGAACCCCTCACCCGCGTCCGCGCCGCCTGGGAACGGGCGGGCCTGCCCCGCGAGCACCTCTGGGACCTGCCGGTCGGCGGCTCCCGCGTCCTGGACTGACCGCCACGACGCCCCGGCCGGCCCGTCGGCCGGGAACGGCCGGGGGCGGCCGGCGGCTCACGACGCCGCCGGCCCCCGCAGGTGGCGCCAGACGCCCGGGGCCACGCTGATCAGGACGGTCAGCACGATCGCCGCGAGCACCCCCTGCCAGGGCTCGTCGAACAGCGAACCGCCGAGGACACCGATCAACTGGTACGTCGCCGCCCAGGCCAGACAGGCCGGCAGGTTGCCGCGGACGAAGCGGCGGACCGGCCACTCGGCGATCAGACAGGCGAGCATCACCGGAAGGCGCCCCGCCGGCACCAGCCGGGACAGCACCAGCACCGTCACGTCGTGGTCGGCGAGTTTCCCCTGCGCCTGCGCCAGCCGGTCCTCCGGCGCCCGCGCCCGGATCGCCTCCAGCCAGCGCGAGCCGTTCCGCGACCGCATCCCGCGCCGTCCCAGCCAGTACAGCGCCACGTCCCCGAGGAACGCGGCCAGCGCCGCCGTCGCGAACACCAGCGCCATCGAGACCGGCGCGGTCCGGTGGAAGGCGACCACCGCCGCCGAACTGACCAGCGCCCCGGTCGGCACCACCGGCACCAGCGCCCCGATCAGCACCAGCAGGAACAGCGAGGGGTAACCGATCGCCTGCTGGGTGGTGTCCGGGACCACCGTCAACGGCACGGCCACCCCCGAGACCACGGCGGACACGGTGGAGAGGGCGAGCGGGGGCACACCGGCCGTCTGCACCAGGGCGACGGGCAGGATCACCGGGGAACCCCCAGGCGCACGCTCTCCCCGTGCCCCAGCCGGTGCACCGGCACCCCGGGCGCCCGCTGGGCCGCCCGCCGCACGAACTCGTCACCCGGCGAGTGGAACTCGTGCGGGCGCACCGCGTCCAGGCCGATCGGCCAGTACGTGCCGTAGTGCACCGGCACCGCGCTGCGCGCCCCCAGCCGGGCCAGCGCCTCGGCCGCGCGCGCCGCGTCCAGGTGCTCCTCCCCGAGGTACGGGCCCCAGCCGCCCACCGGCAGCAGCGCCACGTCGACCGGGCCGACCTCCTCGGCCATCGTGTCGAACAGTCCGGTGTCACCGGCGAAGTACGTGCGCGCCTCGCCCTCCAGGACGTAGCCGAGGGCGGGGGAGCGGTGCCGCCCGAGCGGCAGCCGCCGCCCGTCGTGCCGGGCGGGCACCACCCGGACCGCCAGACCGCCGGCCGTCAGCACGTCACCGGGCGCCACCTCGCTCACCCGGAGATGCGCGAGCCGGCGCAGCGCCGGCACCGCACGGCGTGCGCCCCGGGGCACGAGCAGGTGCGTGCCCGGGGCGAGCAGGGCCAGGGAGGGCACGTGCAGATGGTCGGCGTGCAGATGGGAGACCAGGGCCACGTCCGCGTTCCGGGCCTCCGGCGGCGGCAGGGCGCCGCGCCGGCGCCGCAGGTGCGCGAACCGGCGGGCGAACAGGGGATCGGTGATCACGCGTGTGCGCGTGTCCTCGACCGTGCAGGTGGCGTGCCCCCACCAGGTGATCTCCACCGGCACCTCTGCGCCTCCTTCCACGACTCCCCGAAGCCTACGCGCAGGAGTAGGGTCGGCGGCGAAGTCCGGAGGTGAGGGGGCGCCATGGGGCCGGTGCGGGTGATCGCGATCGCGAGTCTGACGCCGCTGGAGGAACTGGACGACGATCCCTTCCTGGTGGACTCCCGCAGCCAGTACGCCATGTGCGCCCGGTGGGCCGCCGAACGCGGGTACGTGGTGACCCGGGAGCTGCTGGTGCGCGGCCTCAGCCCCGACCACAGCGTGCTGTGGGACGGCGTACGGCCCGGCTCCGACCTGTTCGTGGCCCCCAGCCGCCGGGTGCTGGAGAGCGCCCTGTCCTGCGTCGAGGAGTTCACCGCCGAGTGCGCGCGGCGCGGGGTGCGCGTGGAGATCGTCGGCCGGGCCGAACCGGCGTACGACGCCGCGATGAAGGCCCGGGTGCACCGCCGCCTGTCCATGCCGACCGCGGGCTACGACGGCCGCTGAGGCCCGTCCGGCCCCGGTCGCACACTCTTCCCCCTCGGTTCCCGCCCCTCGGTTCCCGGGGGACGAAACGGTACGTCCGGACGTTGTGGCAGGGTGTGGGGCACGGACAGGGGCCGGTTCGCAGGCCGCCCTGGCGGCAACGGGCCGGGACGTGAGGTGAACTGGGCGTGAGCGGCGTGCGGTGGCGACGGATCGCCAGCCAGATCGGGCGGAGC
This sequence comes from Streptomyces prasinopilosus, assembly GCF_001419695.1. Lineage (GTDB taxonomy): Bacteria > Actinomycetota > Actinomycetes > Streptomycetales > Streptomycetaceae > Streptomyces > Streptomyces prasinopilosus. The sequence continues at coordinate 9,267 of NZ_LIRG01000733.1, read as the reverse complement.
GTCACGGTGTGGGCGGTCGCCACCCTCACCATGCTGGTGCTCGCCGGCATCCTCCCCGACTTCCGGCTGCGCTCCGCCGACGGCGACAGTGCCACCGACATCGCGGTCACCGCGGCGCTCGGCGCCGGCGCCTTCGGCCTGCTGTCGGCGCTGGTGTGGCCGCTGCTGGTACGGCTGCTGCTGCTCGTGCCGGCGCTCGTCCTCGGCCTGCTGGTGTTCTTCCTCAACGGCGCGCTCCTGCTGGTGGCGCTGCGGCTCAACCCGATCGAGCGCGGCACCGCGGCCTGGGAGACCGCGATCGTGGTCGCCGCCGTGATGTCCGCCGTCGCCTCCGCCACCGGGGCCGCCCTCGCCGTGCGCGACGACGCCGCCTACCGCCGCCGCCTCTACCGCCTCGCCGACCGCCGCCGGCGCTCCACACCGCCCGTCCCGACCACCCCCGGCACCGTCTTCCTGCAACTGGACGGGGTCGGCCACGACGTCCTGCTGCACGCGGTCGACCGGGGTCTGATGCCGACCGTCGCCCACTGGCTCGGCACCGGCGACCCCGGCCTCCCCCACTCCCACCGGCTGACCCCCTGGCGCACCGACTGGTCCAGCCAGACCGGCGCCAGCCAGCTCGGCATCCTGCACGGCAGCAACCACGACGTCCCCGCCTTCCGCTGGTACGAGAAGGACCGCCAGGAGGTGATGGTCTGCAACCGCCCCAGCAGCGCGGTGGAACTCCAGCGGCGCGCCGTCCGGTACTCCGGACACCCCGGACTGCTCGCCGACGACGGAGCCAGCCGCGGCAACCTGTTCAGCGGCGGCGCCGACGAACAGGCCCTGGTGCTGTCCATAGCCGCCCGCCGCCGCAGCCGCGAGACCCGCTCCCGGTCCGGCTACTTCGCCTACTTCTCCGACCCGGCCAACGCCGTGCGCACCGCCCTGTCCTTCGCCGCCGAGGTGGTCCGCGAGATCGGCCAGTCCACCCGCGCCCGGTGGACGAAGCAGCTCCCGCGCGTCTCCCGCGGCGGCCTCTACCCCTTCATCCGGGCCTTCGCGACCGTCGTCGAACGGGACGTGGTCGTCTCCGCCGTCATGGGCGACCTGCTCGCCGGCCGCACCTGCGTCTACGCCGACCTGGTCGCCTACGACGAGGTGGCCCACCACTCCGGCCCCATGAGCCGGGACGCCGAGAAGGTCCTGCGACGCCTCGACCGCTCCCTCGCCCTGATCGAGCACGTCGCCACGCACGCCCCGCGCCCGTACCGGATCGTGGTGCTCTCCGACCACGGCCAGAGCCACGGCGAGACCTTCCGCTCCCGCTACGGCCTCCCCCTCGGCGACCTGGTGCGGGCCGGCTGCGGACTGCCCGTGCCGCGCCGCGCCCGGCGCACCCACAGCGGCGCCGAGGCCCGCGCGGCGGTCCGGGCGGCGCTGCGCCGCCCGGTCGAGGAGGGCACCGAGCAGCACCGCCCCACGCGGGCCTCCGAACCCGTCGTCCTCGCCTCCGGCAACCTCGGCCTGATCTCCTTCCCGGACGTGCCGCACCGGATGACCAAGGAGGAGATCGACGCCCGCCACCCCGCCCTGCTGCCGACCCTCGCCAACCACCCCGGCGTCGGCTTCCTGCTCGTCGGCAGCGAACGGCACGGCGGGGTCGTGCTCGGCGCGCACGGCGCGGAGGTCCCCCTGGACGCACTCGACGACACCCCCGGACCGCTCGCCGCGTTCGGACCGGGCGCCGCCGACGCGGTACGCCGCACCCACTCCTTCCCGCACACCGCCGACATCATGGTCAACTCCTTCCACGACCCCGCCGACGGCGAGGTGCTCGCCTTCGAGGAGCAGATCGGCTCGCACGGCGGCCTCGGCGGCGCCCAGTCCCGCGCCTTCCTGCTGTCCCCGGTCGCCCTGTCCGCGCCGGTCGTCGACGGGGAGGAGCTCGCCGGCGCCGAGCAAGTACACCACGTGCTGCGCCGCTGGCTGGAGGAGTCGGACGGCTCGCGCCTGCCGGCCGACCCGGGCCGGGAACGGGCCGCCTAGGGACTGTCGTCAAACCTCGACCAAGTGACCACCCAGGATCAGGGCTTGTCTAGCCGTCGTAGCAGCAGTTTTGCCGCGGGTCCCGGGATGTCTGCAGTCAGAGGGGTGTGTCAGAGTCTGCGCATGCTCGAGATCGTGGTGAAGACGGAGGACTGGGAGCGGCACGTCCGTGTGTCCGCCGAGGAGCTGGCTGGATTGGTCCGGCGAATCGGTGGTGACGGTGACCGGTTCCTGGTGATCCAGCGGATACCCGACCTGCCCGATGTCTTCGCCCAGGTCTGGCACAAGGCCGGTGGTGACTACACGTTGGAGTACCGCGACGGTGCCGCTGACCGGCACTTCCAGGCGATGGCCGACGGTCCCGAGGTCGTGATTGCCGCGATGACCGGCTGGGCTCGCCAGGAGGCCGGATGGCACAGTGGTTTGGCTTGGTCGCTGCTGGACATGGGCCCCGCCCGCGAGGTGCCGCCGCTTGACCTGGACGAAGACGAGCGCGCGGAGTTGGAGAAGCGCATCCGCGAGGTGCTGGTCGGCGGCTATGCCTCCCGCGCCGAACTGGCCGAGCTTGCTGAGGAGTACCTGGTCACCAAGGACCGCCGACCCGTGTCGCGCGAGCAGGCGGAGACGCTGGCAGACCGGCTGTGGCTGGAGCGAGTCGGGGAGCAGGCCGAGTGGCAGGGCGAGACCGACCCTGAGCGGCTCACCCGCGCGTTCACCGTCCTGCAGGAGGCCGGCATCACCGCCCGCGAGAACTTCACCTGTTGCCGTAGCTGCGGCCAGTCCGAGATCGGTGGAGAAGGCGGGCCCAACGCCCGCGGCTTCGTCTACTTCCACACCCAGTGCACGGACTCCGCCGCGGCCGGCCACGGACTGATGCTCCTCTACGGCGGCTTCGACGGCTCGTCCGAGACCACTGCAGTCATCGGCCACGAGGTCGTGGCTGCCCTCGAAGCAGTCGGCCTCCGCGCCGAGTGGGACTATGACCCCGGCCGGGCCATCACCGTCACCCCCCTGGACTGGCGCCGCCGCCTGGTCGGTTAGGGACCGGCGTCAAAGATCACACCCACATGAGGAGTGAGGCGAGGGTGACGGCTGCCTGGTAGCACTCGGCCGTTTTGTCGTATCGCGTTGCGATGCCGCGCCATTGCTTCAGCCTGTTGAAGCATCGTTCGACGACGTTGCGGCGCTTGTAGAGCTGCTTGTCGAACGACGGCGGCCGGCCGCCGGAACGGCCACGCCGAAGTCGGTTGGTGATCTGGTCCGCGCGCTCGGGAATGGTGTGGGCGACGTTGCGCTGCCGCAGCCAGGTGCGGATCGCCTTCGAGCTGTAGCCCTTGTCGCCGATGACGTGCGACGGCCGGGTCCGGGGACGACCGGCGTCCAGCCGCGGCACCCGGATCGCGCCGAGCAGGGTAGTGAACTGGGTGCAGTCGTTGGTATTCCCGCCAGTGAGGACCAGGGCGAGCGGGCGGCCGAGTCCGTCGACCGCCAAGTGGAGCTTGCTGGTCAGCCCGCCACGCGAGCGGCCGAGCGCCCGGTTGCGGATCCCCTTTTTCGGGCCCCGGCGGCGTGCTGGTGCGCGCGGACGATGGTGGAGTCGACCGAGGTGAGCCAGTCGATGTCGCCGGTCGCGTCTGCCTTGGTCTGCGCGGCCTGCAGCATCTGCTCGAAGGTGCCGTCCTTGGCCCAGCGGCGGAAGCGAGTGTGCAGGGTGGCCCACGACCCGTACCGCTCGGGCACGTCCCGCCAGGCCACCCCGGTACGGAACTTCCACACGATGCCGTTCAGGACCGTGCGGTCGTTCAACCGGGGCCGCCCCGTCGAGGACGTCGGCAGCAAGAGCCGCAGCAGATCCCACTCGGCATCGGACAGCTCGTGGCGACGTATCACCCGACCATGATCCACTAGTCAAGATCACTTTGACGACAGTCCCTAGGGCGCGCCCGGCCGATCACCCGCGCGATGCGCCGCTGCGGCGAGGTCAGGGGGCGAAGTACCGGCAGGACAGGTCGAGGTGCTTCTCCGCACGCCTGCCACCCATGGACGGCGGGAACGGCGCGAGCCGTCGTGCGGAAACCGTGCCCGCGCCGCCCGGCACCATCAGCACCGGCGCCCGGCGCCCGGCGGCCGAGGACGGGTCCACCGCGTCCTGACGCCCGGCGTACTCCCGCCGCACCGCATCACCACCGGACCGTCCCGGGGAGGGCGGACGTCCCCGGCCGGCGGCGCGCCGCCCGCCCCACCGCGAGGGGCGCCGCTCCTGCGGCCGCGCCGCGCCGTAGTGTGATCGGATAGGGCCGGGAACCCGGTGACCCGGGACTCCCGACCGGCCCCGGCCGGGCACCCGGCCGGACTTCTTCGAAAGGATGCGTCATGGCAGCCACGCGCTCCGCACACACCGTCTGGGAAGGCAACCTCATCAAGGGCAGCGGGGTCGTCACGTTCGACTCCTCCGGCAGCATCGGCGAGCAGCCGGTCACCTGGGCCTCGCGCGCCGAGGAGGCGAACGGCAGGACCAGCCCCGAGGAGCTGATCGCCGCCGCGCACTCCAGCTGCTACTCGATGGCCTTCTCCAACATCCTCGACAAGGCCGGCAACCCGCCGACCCGCCTGGTGACCTCCGCCGACGTCACCCTCGTGCCCGGCGAGGGCATCACCGGCATCCACCTCACCGTCGAGGCCACCGTCCCCGGCCTGGACGAGGCGGCCTTCCAGGCCGCGGCCGAGGACGCCAAGGTCAACTGTCCGGTCAGCCAGGCGCTGAAGGGCACCGAGATCACCCTGACGGCGAAGCTCTCCTGACCCGTCCGCCGTACCCGAAGGACACCCGCAGGCCGCTCCGCAGGGGGCGGCCTGCGCCGCGTCCGCGTCCTCCCGCGCCCCACGATCCCGGTCTCGACGACCCCGGCCCCAGGGAGCCGCCCCGCATGACGTCACGGCCCGCCGTCTCCGCGCACCGGGGAGGTTCCGAACGCGCCGCGCCCGCGACCCGCGAGGCCTACGAGGACGCCCTGCGCTCCGGCGCGGAGTACGTCGAGTTCGACGTGCGGCGCACGGCCGACGGAGTCTTCGTCGTCCACCACGACGCCCGTGCGGGACGCACCGGCCCCCCGCTGGCCGCGCTCACCCACGCCGAGCTCTGCGAGCGCGCCGGCTACCCCGTGCCCGTCGTGGACGACGTCATGGAGCTGATCGCCGGGAGGCTCGCCGGGCACCTCGACCTGAAGGAGACCGGTCACGAGCGGGAGCTGATCGACCGCGCGGTCGCCCTGCTCGGCCGGGACGGCTTCGTCGCCACCAGCCTGGAGGACCGCTCCGTCGCCGCGATCACCGCGGCCTTCCCCGGCGTGCGCACCGTGCTCTCCCTGGGCCGGGACGGCATCGGGATGCCCCCGGCGCGGCTGGCGCGCACCCGGCTGAGCGAACTGCTGCCCATGCGGCGGGTCCGCGCCTGCGGGGCCCACGGGATCGCGGCGCACCAGCGCCTCGCCCGCGGCGGGGCACTGCGCGAGGCGGCCCGCAACGGACTGTTCACCATGGTGTGGACGGTCAACGACGACGCCCCGATGCGCGGCTTCCTCGCCGACCGGCGCGTGGACGTCCTGATCACCGACCGCCCCCGGCGCGCCGTGCACCTGCGCGCCGGGGGCGCCTGAGAGGTGAGGGACGAACCATCCGGGCACACTATTGACAACGGCGCACTCAAGTTTTGTGCTGGAAGTCCGGAAGGCCGGAGAGGTGTGCCCTGACGGAAGGGGACGGTGAGATGGGACGTGCGGTCGGGATCGACCTGGGGACCACGAACTCGGTGGTGGCCGTGCTGGAGGGCGGTGAGTCCACGGTCGTCGCCAACGCGGAGGGCGCCAGGACCACCCCTTCCGTCGTGGCCTTCGCCAAGAACGGGGAGGTGCTCGTCGGCGAGGTCGCCAAGCGGCAGGCGGTGACGAACGTCGACCGCACCGCCCGGTCGGTCAAGCGCCACATGGGCGACGGACAGTGGCACTTCCCGGAGCAGGGCTCCGTGGACGGCACCCGCTACCGGGCGCAGGAACTGTCCGCCCGGGTGCTGCAGAAGCTGAAGCGGGACGCCGAGGCCTACCTCGGCGAGGACGTCACCGACGCCGTGATCACCGTACCGGCGTACTTCGACGACGCCCAGCGCCAGGCCACCAAGGAGGCCGGTGAGATCGCCGGGCTGAAGGTCCTGCGGATCATCAACGAGCCCACGGCGGCGGCCCTCGCGTACGGCCTGGACAAGGAGAGCGAGCAGACCGTCCTCGTCTTCGACCTGGGCGGCGGAACCTTCGACGTGTCGCTCCTGGAGATGGGGGACGGCGTCATCGAGGTCAAGGCCACCAACGGCGACACCCGGCTCGGCGGCGACGACTGGGACCAGAGGCTCCTCGACCACCTCGCCCGGAGCTTCCAGAACCGGTACGGCATCGACCTGACGCGGGACAAGATGGCCGTGCAGCGGCTGCGGGAGGCCGCCGAGAAGGCCAAGATCGAGCTGTCCTCCTCCTCCGAGACCACCATCAACCTGCCCTACATCACCGCCTCCGCCGAAGGCCCGCTGCACCTGGACGAGAAGCTCACCCGGGCCCAGTTCCAGGAACTCACCGCCGACCTGCTGGAGCGCTGCAAGACGCCCTTCCACCAGGCGGTGAAGGACGCCGGGGTGAAACTCTCCGCGATCGACCACGTCATCCTCGTCGGCGGCTCCACCCGCATGCCCGCCGTCACCGACCTGGTCCGCGAACTCACCGGCAAGGACCCGCACAAGGGCGTCAACCCGGACGAGGTCGTCGCCGTCGGAGCGGCCCTCCAGGCGGGCGTCATCCGCGGCGACGTGAAGGACGTGCTGCTCCTCGACGTCACCCCGCTGTCCCTCGGCATCGAGACCAAGGGCGGCATCATGACCAAGCTGATCGAACGCAACACGACCATTCCCACCCGGCGCTCGGAGACCTTCACCACCGCCGTCGACAACCAGCCCTCGGTCGGCATCCAGGTCTACCAGGGCGAACGCGAGATCGCGGCGTACAACAAGAAGCTCGGCGTCTTCGACCTGACCGGTCTGCCCCCGGCCCCGCGCGGCGTCCCGCAGATCGAGGTGGCCTTCGACATCGACGCCAACGGCATCATGCACGTCTCCGCCAAGGACCTCGCCACCGGCAGGGAACAGAAGATGACCGTCACCGGCGGCTCGGCGCTGCCCAAGGACGACATCGACCGCATGATGCGCGAGGCCGAACAGTACGCCGACGAGGACCGCAAGCGCAGGGAGGCCGCCGAGACCCGCAACCAGGCCGAACAGCTCGTCTACCAGACGGAGAAGTTCGTCCGGGACAACGAGGAGCGGATCCCCGCCGACACCAGGTCCGAGGTGGAGGAGGCCGTCGCCGCGCTGAAGTCCCTGCTGGAGCAGTCCGCCGACACCGCCGCCCTGCGCGCCGGCGTCGACAAGCTCGCCACCGTCAGCCAGCGGATGGGCCAGGCGATGTACGCCCAGGCCGGACCGGAGTCCACCGGCGACGCCGGGCAGCACACCTCACCGCAGGAGGAAGGCGTCGTCGACGCGGAGATCGTCGACGACGAGGGCGACGGACGGGACGGGGACCGCGGGCAGGACCGCGGCGGCCCTCAGTAGTCGTCCCGGAACTTCCGCAGCAGCTTCTGCGTGTCCTCGGGGGAGGCGGCCCGCGTCGTCATGTGGTCCAGCACCTCCAGGTGCACCGAGACCTCCTTGCGGGAGTCCAGGTACAGGGCGCCGGTCAGGTACTCGGTGAACACCATGTCGGGCAGCTCGGGCTCGGCGAACCGGAACAGCGAGAAGGGCGCGTACGTCCCCGGGTGCGGGCCGTCGGCGAACTCGGTCACCTGGAGCGTGACCCGGTCCCGTTCGGACCACTCCAGCAACTTGTCGAACTGCTCGCGCATCACCCGACCGTCCCGGGCCACGGGGCGCCGCAGGACCGTCTCCTCCACGATCACCCACAGGTGGGGAGGGTCCCGGCGCTCCAGGAGCCGCTGCCGCTCCAGCCGCAGGGACACGTGCCGTTCGACGGCCTCCGGCGTCTGGTTCCCGATCGTCCCGGCCTCCAGGACGGCACGCGCGTAGTCCTCCGTCTGCAGCAGCCCCGGCACGAAGTGCGGCTCGTAGGACCGGATGACCCGAGCGGCGCCCTCGAGGCTCACGTACAGGCTGAACCAGTCGGGCAGCACGTCGTGGAACCGCTGCCACCAGCCCGGGCGGTTCGCGTCCTCCGCGAGGCCGATGAAGGTGGCCGCCTCGCCCTGGGGCACCCCGTACGCCGTCAGCAGGATCTGAATGTACGGGATCTTCAGCGCGACCTCGGCCGTCTCCATCCGCCGGACGGTCGCGGGAGCCACCCGCAGGACCCGGGCGGCCTCCTCCCGGGTGAGGCCCGCCGTCTCCCTCAGTTCCCGCAGCCGCCTGCCGAGCACCACTTGGCCCACCGTGGGTGCGGCCCGCCGTTCACTCACGCCACGTCTCCCCAACGCCCCCGGACACACGATCAGTCTGCCATGCCCGGTCGACCCTCTCACGAGTGACGGCCGGGCGCCCCCGCTCCGGGCACCCGGGGCACGCCCCCTCCCGGCTTCCCGCTCAGGGCCCGGCGGCACCTCCTGTGGCAGTCTGGGCGGAGAGGGGCCCCGGCCACCACCACGGGGGACAGAGGAGGAGCACAGCCCATGCCCGCCGAACCCGCCGGATCCACCGCATCCGCCGCGCCGCTGTCGCCGAAGGAGATCGAGGACCGGCTGGCCGGCCTGCCGGGCTGGTCGCTCGACGGAGACCGGCTCACCCGTTCCTACCGGCTCGGCTCCCACTTCGCGGCGGCCGCGATGGTCGTGCACGTCGCCCGGGTGCAGGAGGAACTCGACCACCACTCCGACCTCACCCTCGGCCACCACACGGTGTCCGTCGCCGTCCACACGCACAGCGCGGGCGGCGCCGTCACCGAGAAGGACGTCGAACTGGCGCGCAGAGTAGAGGACTTGGCGCCCAGCCACGGGGCACACTGAGGCGTGTGCTCGACTACGACGAGGAAGCGGGACGGTACGACGCCTCACGAGGCGGGGAAGCCCGTGCCGCGGCCGCCGCACGGGCGGTGCTGGACCTGATCCCCCCGGGCGCGCGCGACCTGCTGGACATCGCCTGCGGCACCGGCATCGTGACCCGGCGTTTCCCGCAGGCCCGCGCGGGCCTGCGGG
>NZ_LIRG01000732.1 GCF_001419695.1 Streptomyces prasinopilosus | reverse complement strand
CGGGCCCGGGCCCGCCGGGGCGGAGCCGCTCCGGCGGGCTCGGGGTCACTCGGCCTTGTCCTCGGCCAGCGTGTGGGCGACGAGGGCGTTCGCGTGGCCGTGGCCGAGGCCGTGCTCGGTCTTGAGCCAGGCCACCAGCTCCCCGTGCTTGACGAGCGGCGAGGAGCGGATCAGTTCCTTCCACTCCGTGATCGGCCGGCCGTACTTCTTCTCGATCGACGGGAAGTAGCTGGCGGGTCCCTTGACTGCGTCGGTCATGTCGGGGTGGTCCCCTCTCCGGTGGGTGGCGGCGTACTGCTCGTGAGACCGCGGACGACCGGCGAAGTGATCGACGAACCGGTGTGGCGTGCGTCACTCGGATACGGTTCCCTGTGAGGCAGACCACCGCACTCCACCTTTTGTTGAACTTTGAACTTCCTTGTCGTACCGTTTTCCCCGTCGAGGGTTTCGCGCCGACCGCGCGGAGCCGACGCTCCCCCTAGAAAGTTCACGCATGTCTCTCGTTCTTGACTCCGCCGCCCAGGACCTGCTCTTCCGCGAGGCGCGCACCGCCAACACGTTCACCGACGAGCCGGTGACCGACGAGCAGGTGCAGGCCATCTACGACCTGGTCAAGTACGGTCCGACCTCGATGAACCAGTCGCCGCTGCGCGTCACCCTGGTCCGTTCGCCCGAAGCCCGCGAGCGCCTCGTCCAGCACATGGCGGAGGGCAACGCGGCCAAGACGGCCGCCGCCCCGCTGGTCGCCATCCTCTCCGCGGACAACGAGTTCCACGAGGAGCTGCCGCAGCTCTTCCCGCACTTCCCCGGCGCCAAGGACCTGTTCGCCGGTGACCGCTCGATGCGGGAGGGCCAGGCCTCCCTGAACGCCGCCCTGCAGGCCGCGTACTTCATCGTCGGCGTGCGCGCCGCGGGTCTGGCCGCCGGCCCGATGACCGGCTGCGACTTCGAGGGCATCCGCAAGGAGTTCCTCGACGACGACCACACCCCGCTGATGGTCGTCAACATCGGCCGCCCCGGCGAGGACGCCTGGTTCCCGCGCAGCCCGCGCCTGGCGTACGACGAGGTCGTCACCACCGTCTGATCGTCGCGTCGCCCACGACATGCGGCGGGGCCCCCG
>NZ_LIRG01000731.1 GCF_001419695.1 Streptomyces prasinopilosus | reverse complement strand
CCCCGGGTGCGCCGCCGGCCGGCGCGCCGGGCAGCACGTATCCGGAGGTGTGAGATGTCTTCCATGTCACCCGTGCCCGGCCCGACCGGGCCGCAGGAGCAGGAGCCGTCCGTGGGCCAGCTCCTGTCCGGCGTGACCGCCGACCTCCAGACCCTCTTCCGGCAGGAGGTCGAGCTGGCGAAGGCCGAGATCAGGGAGGAGGGGACCAGGGCGGGCAAGGCCGCCGGGATGTACGGGGGCGCCGGCTTCGCCGGTTACCTGGTGCTGCTGTTCCTGTCGCTGGCCGCCGTACTGGGGCTGTCCAACGTGATGGACGGGGGCTGGGCCTCGCTGATCGTCGCCGCGGTGTGGGCCGTCGTCGCGGCCGTGCTCTACCAGAAGGGCCGCGAGCGGATGCGCACCGTCTCCCCGAAGCCCGAGCGAACCGTCGAGACCATGAAGGAGAACGCGGAATGGGCACGTCACCCGACCAAGTGAGGGCCGAGATAGAGGCCACGCGCGAACAACTCTCCACGAACGTGGACCAGCTCGCCGACCGGACCAGCCCCGGCCGGGTGGTGCGCCGCCGCGCGGACCGGATGCGCGACCGGGTGTCGGGCGTCCGCGACCGGGTCATGGGGACCGCGTCGCAGTCCGCGCACGAGGTGGCGGGCACCGCGCAGTCGGCCGCCGGCTCGGTGCAGGAGGGCGCGGGGAAGGCGGCCGATTCGGCTCGGGCCGCGGCCGGCCAGGCGGGAGAGGCCGTGCAGCAGGCGCCCGCCCTGGCCCGCCGGCAGACCCGGGGCAACCCGCTGGCCGCCGGTCTGGTCGCCTTCGGCGTCGGCCTGCTGGCGTCCTCGCTGCTGCCCGCGTCCCGGACCGAGCAGGAGAAGGCCGCCGAGCTGATGGAGCGCGGCGGCGAGGCCCTGGAGCCGGTGAAGGAGGCCGCCGCGGAGTCCGCGCAGCACCTCAAGGAAGGCGCCCGGGAGGTGACGCAGAGCGCGGCCGCGGAGGTGAAGGACACCGCGGCGCAGGCCGCGCGCACCACCCAGGACGAGGCGCGCGACCGGACCGGCGAGGTCACCGAGCAGGCACGTGACTCCGGCCGGCACCTCAAGGAGTAGACCCGGCGACGCTCCGGTGCCTCTCGGGGCCCCCGGAAGAGGGGGCCCCGCCCCCGGCCCGTACGGGGTCGGAAGGGCGGGGCCCCCTCGGGGCGTCACAGCACCGGCAGCAGGTTCTTCAGCTCGAAGGCGGTGACCTCGGAGCGGTAGGCCTCCCACTCGTGCTTCTTGTTGCGCAGGAAGAAGTCGAAGACGTGCTCGCCGAGGGTCTCGGCGACCAGGTCGCTGCGTTCCATCAGGGTGAGGGACTCGCCGAGGTTCTGCGGGAGGGGTTCGATGCCCAGGGCGCGGCGTTCGGCGTCGGAGAGGGCCCAGACGTCGTCCTCGGCGCCGGGCGGGAGTTCGTAGCCCTCCTCGACGCCCTTGAGTCCGGCGGCCAGGAGGAGCGCGTACGTCAGGTACGGGTTGGCGCCGGAGTCGATCGAGCGGACCTCGACGCGGGCCGAGCCGGTCTTGCCGGGCTTGTACATGGGGACGCGGACCAGGGCCGAGCGGTTGTTGTGGCCCCAGCAGATGTAGGACGGGGCCTCGCCGCCCGCGCCCGCGGTGCGCTCGGAACCGCCCCAGATCCGCTTGTAGGAGTTGACCCACTGGTTGGTGACGGCGGAGACCTCCGCCGCGTGCCGCAGCAGGCCGGCGATGAAGGAGCGGCCGACCTTGGAGAGCTGGTACTCGGCGCCCGACTCGTAGAACGCGTTGCGGTCGCCCTCGAAGAGGGACAGGTGCGTGTGCATGCCGCTGCCCGGGTAGTCCGAGAACGGCTTCGGCATGAACGTGGCCTGCACACCCTGCTCCAGCGCGACCTGCTTCATGACCAGGCGGAACGTCATGATGTTGTCGGCCGTGGACAGCGCGTCCGCGTAGCGGAGGTCGATCTCCTGCTGGCCGGGGGCGCCCTCGTGGTGGGAGAACTCCACCGAGATGCCCATCGACTCCAGCATGGTGATCGCCTGCCGGCGGAAGTCCATGCCCACGTTGTGCGGGGTGTGGTCGAAGTAGCCGGAGTTGTCCGCCGGGGTCGGGCGGCTGCCGTCGACCGGCTTGTCCTTCAGCAGGAAGAACTCGATCTCCGGGTGGGTGTAGAAGGTGAACCCCTGGTCGGAGGCGCGGGCCAGCGCGCGCTTGAGGACGTAGCGCGGGTCGGCGAAGGACGGTGAGCCGTCCGGCATCAGGATGTCGCAGAACATGCGGGCCGTGCCGGGGGCCTCGGCGCGCCACGGCAGGACCTGGAAGGTCGACGGGTCCGGCTTGGCGATCATGTCGGACTCGTACACCCGGGCGAAGCCCTCGATGGCGGAGCCGTCGAAGCCGATGCCCTCGTCGAACGCCTGCTCCAGCTCGGCCGGGGCCACGGCCACGGACTTCAGGAAGCCCAGCACGTCCGTGAACCACAGGCGTACGAACCGGATGTCGCGCTCCTCCAACGTCCGGAGCACGAACTCCTGCTGCTTGTCCATCTTCCGCTTCCCCATCCTCGCCGGTCAGGCCGCCAGTCTCTCCCGCGCCGGGGGACCTCCTCGGGCGGCGGTCGGGCACTGGGCCATCCCACCACATCCGGGTTTCGCCCGTGTTGCCGACCTTGATCGTTCCACGGGTCCCGGCCGCGCGTGCGCCCGCGGGGCGATGCCCCGTGCGCGCCGGGGGCCATCGTCCCGCACACCACCCTGCGGCCCGTGCGGCCCACTGTCCATCCTGCCCTCACGGGCCGGTGTCCGTCACGGCGGGAACGGACC
>NZ_LIRG01000730.1 GCF_001419695.1 Streptomyces prasinopilosus | reverse complement strand
GCCCGACGGCGCACGGGACGACGGCGCACTGCCCGACGGCGCACGGGACGACGGCGCACCGGAGGAGGACGCACGGGACGAGGACGCACGGGACGAGGACGCGCTGCCGGACGGCGTGCCGGACGAGGGGGAGGCCGAGCCGCCCGACTGGCGGAACATGGTCCTGTCCCCGCAGAGCGCGGCACGGGTCCTCCGGAGCAGGGCCGTCGCCCTGGCGGCCCGGGGCGACTACGCCGACGCCCTCGCCCATCTGCGGCAGGCCGCCGAGTTGGCCCCGGACGACGCCGGGATCCTCGCCCTGATGGGGGAGTACCACCGGACCCGCCAGGCGTACCCGGCCGCGCTGCGGGACCTCAGTGAGGCGCTGTCCCTGGACCCGGAGCACTCCTTCGCCTGGGCCTCCCTCGGCGCCACCCGCCTCGCCCTGGGCGACCCGGCCGCCGCGCTCGCCGACCTCGACCGCGCCCTGGAACTCAAGCCCGACTACCCCTGGGCCCTCATCCGCCGGGCCCGCGTCCGGCGGGAGCTCGGAGACCCGGCCCGGCAGCTCGCGGACCTGGAGCGCGCGGTCCTCCTGCAGCCCGACTCGCCCTGGGCGCACTGCGAACGCGGCGACGCCCTCCACGCCGCCGGCCGCGGGGCGGAGGCCCTCGCCCACTTCGACCGGGCCCTGGCCCTGGACCCCGAGTACACGTCGGCGTACGCGAGCAGGGGCATGGCCCTCTCCCGCCTCGGCCGTCACGCGGAGGCGCTGGCCGATCTGGACCGCGCCCTGGAACGCGACCCGTCGTACGCGTGGGCGCGGGCGCAGCGCGACGAGGTCCTGCGCCGTCTCGGCGAGCGCGCGCGGCCTCCCGGGCACGGTCCGGAGCCCGGCCCGACGCCCCCCTGACGCACCTGGTCCTAGACACCGCACGAGCCCGGGCACAGGCGGCCAGGTGCGGTCAGGCCGGTCACTTCGGTCACCGCTCCCATACCTCTCCGTGCCCTGAACCGGCCCTCCCCGTTCGCATACAGTGCTTGGCGTCGCACGTACGCACGGTGTCCGGGAGGTCTGGGTGGACGCGACTGCCGGGCCCGTCTGGGGGCGGCGCGAGCAGCAGGACTTCCGCAGCCGGGTGCGCGGGACGCTGCTCGGCGTGGCCCTCGGGGACGCGCTGGGCGCGCCCGTGGACGGGCAGGACCTCGACGCGATCCGGCGGACGCACGGCGCCGCCGGGATCACCGGGCCCGCCCCCGCCCACGGCCGGCGCGGCGCGGTCACCCACCTCACCCAGATGACCCTGTTCTCCGTGGACGGCCTGATCCGCGCCCAGGTGCGGCGCGACACCGGGGCCTGGCACCCGCCGACCGACCTGCACCGGGCGTACCTGCGCTGGGCCGTGACCCAGCGGGACTGGGGCCCCGACGAGCGCCGCGAGGAGGACGGGTGGCTCGCGCGCGAGGAGTGGCTGTACGCCCGCCGCGACCCGCCCCGCGCCCTGCTGCTCGGGCTCGGGGACGACACCATGGGCACGCCGGAGGCGCCCAAGAACCCCGGTGAGGCGGGCCCCGAGGCGGCGGCCCGCTCGGCGCCCTTCGGGCTGCTCGTCGGCTGGGAACCGCAGCTCGTCGCCCAGCTCGCCGTGGAGTGCGCGGCACAGACCCACGGCCGTCCGGCCGCCTTCCTCGCGGCCGGCGGGTACGCGGCGATCGTGCACGGACTGGCCCGGGGCGAGAACCTCGACACGGCGGTGCAGCGGGCGCTCGTGCTGCTGGCCGCACGGCCGGGGCACCAGCCGGTGACGGACGCCCTGCGGCAGGCGCTGGGGGCCGTGCGCCAGGGGATGCCCACGCCGGAGCGGGTGACCCGGCTGAGCGGGGACGGGACCGCCGAGGGCCTCCTCGCCGTCGCCGTGTACTGCGCGCTGGTGGGGGAGGACGTACGGCACGGGCTGTGCCTCGCCGTCAACATGGACGGGCCCGGCGCGGCGGCCGGCGCGCTGACCGGCGGACTGCTGGGGGCCCTGCACGGCGAGACGGCCCTCCCGCCGGCCTGGCTGGCCGAACTGGAGGGCCGCCCCACGATCCTGGAGCTCGCCGACGACTTCGCCATGGAGATGACCCAGGGCCCCGCCCTGCACGGCCCGGCCGGCTCGTCCCCGGCCTGGCTGGCGCGCTACCCGCGCGGCGCGTGAGGATCCCTGACCGGGTGACCCCGTGGGGCCGGACGCCCCGTGGGGCCGGGTGACCCCGTGGGGCCGGGTGACCCCGTGGGGCCGGGTGGCCCCGTGGAGCCGGATGCCCCCGTGGGGCCGGGTGGCCCCGCGGAACACGTCCGGGCTAGGGACCGTCCGGTGTCCGGGCGGACGCCGCGTCCGGGGCCTTCGCCGGGGCCGGCACCGCCGCCGCGGCGGAGCCGTCGTCGTCGGTGTTGAGGCGTTCGATGACCGCCGTCCGCTCCGGGGTGTCCTCCGGCTTCACGTAGCCGATCAGGACGTACAGGGCCAGGGAGACGGCGAGCGGGATCGAGACCTGGTACTCCAGGGGCACGCCCCCCTCGACGGCCCAGTGGACCGGGTAGTTCACCAGCCAGAAGGCCAGCAGTCCGGTGGCCCAGCTGGTGAGCGCCGCGGTCGGGCCCGAGCGGCGGAACGGGCGCAGCAGCCCCAGCATCATCGGGATGGCGATCGGGCCCATCAGGCCGGCCACCCACTTGATGACCACGGTGATGATGTCCTTGAACGTCGGCGAGTCGACCTGGGTCGCCACCGCCATGGACAGGCCGAGGAAGACCACGGTCGTCACCCGGGCCGCGACCAGGCCCGACCGGTCGTTCCACCGCCGCGCCCTCGCGGACAGCACCGGGGCGACGTCCCGGGTGAACACGGCCGCGATGGCGTTGGCGTCCGAGGAGCACATCGCCATCGTGTGGGAGAAGAAACCCACGATGACCAGGCCCAGCAGGCCGTGCGGCAGCAGCTGTTCGGTCATCAGGGCGTAGGAGTCGGAGCCGTCCGCCTTCTGCGACTCCACGAGCAGCGGCGACATCCACATCGGGAAGAACAGCACCAGCGGCCAGACCAGCCACAGCGCCGCCGAGAGCCGCGCCGAGCGCTCGGCCTCGCGGGGCGTGGCCGTGGCCATGTACCGCTGGGCCTGGTTGAGCATGCCGCCGTTGTACTCGAACAGCTTGATGAAGAGGAACGCCAGCAGGAAGACCGTGCCGTACGGTCCGACCAGCGGCTCCGCGTGTCCCCGGAGTTCGGGTTCGTCCCACACGCCGAAGAAGCCGCCGTGGTCGCCGAGTTCGGCCACCACCGCGACGAACATGGCGACACCGGCCAGGAGTTGGATGACGAACTGGCCCAGCTCCGTCAGCGCGTCCGCCCACAGGCCGCCGATGGTGCAGTAGATCGCCGTGACCGCGCCGGTGATGAGGATGCCCTCGTTGAGCGAGACGCCGGTGAACACCGCCAGCAGGGTGGCGATCGCCGCCCACTTCGCCCCCACGTCCACGATCTTCAGCAGCATGCCGGACCAGGCCAGCGCCTGCTGGGTCCTCAGGTCGTAGCGGCTCTTGAGGTACTCCAGCGGGGAGGCCACGTGGAGCCGGGAGCGCATCCGGTTGATCCGTGGGGCGAACAGCTTCGACCCGATGGCGATGCCGAGGGCGATGGGGAAGGACCAGGTGACGAAGGACGTCACGCCGTACGTGTACGCGATGCCGGCGTAGCCGGTGAACATCACCGCGCTGTAGCCCGACATGTGGTGGGAGATGCCGGAGAGCCACCAGGGCATCCGGCCGCCGGCCGTGAAGAAGTCGCTGACGTCGTCCACCCGCCTGTGCGACCAGACACCGATGGCGATCATCACCGCGAAGTAACCGATGAGCACCGACCAGTCGAGACCGTTCATGTCCCTCCTTCCGAAGCTGTTCCGCAGTGTGAATGGCTCGCTCATCCTGAGGGCGGTGTAGTGGGCACGACAAGGAAACGTAGGGTCAAGAGGGATAAAAAACTGTTCGACTCGGTGATGCGCGTTCAGTCATGTGAACCGTCTGCCGGGCGAGGAGACCCGCCGTCACCGGTGCGGGAGGGGGTGCGCGGGCCCGCGGCCTCCCCGTACGGGGCCCCTGCTGCCAACGGGCGGTGGTCGATTAGCGTCTACCTGCAGCGAGACCCTCCCCGTACACGTCGAATGGATAGCCGCAGTGGCCTTCGCCGAGCTGAGCCCGCACCGCCCCGTTCTACGCGACAAACCCACGCGGGACCGCCGGCCCTGGCACGAGCGCCACCGCGTCCCCCTCACCGTCCTGGCGTGCTCCCTGCCGCTGTACGGCGTGTGGGGAGCGGTGTTCGCGACCGGGGGCGGCGACCTGGCGGCGCAGGTCGCCTGGGCCGAGTTCGCGAGGATGTACCCGGGCTACGCCTACAACCTGTTCTGGTACGGCGGACTGCACACGGCGAACTACAGCCTGATGTCGCCGTACCTGATGGCGGCCCTGGGCGTGGTGCCCGTCACCCTGCTGTCGGGGCTCGCGGCGTCCTGGCTCGCCGGCGCGGTGGTCGAGCGCACGGGAGTGCGCAGACCCGTCTGGCCCGCGCTGGTGGTGATGTTCTCGCTGTGGTGCCAGGTGGTGTCCGGACGCTCGACCTTCATGCTCGGCAGTGCCTTCGCCCTGGGCGCCGTGCTCGCGGCGGTCAGCGGGCGCGGCGGCCGGCACCTCACGGCGGTGGCTCTCGCCACGACGCTGGCCACGATGGGGAGCCCGGTCTCCGGACTGTTCCTGGTGGTGGTGGGGGCCGCCTACCTGCTCACGCGTGAGTGGGGCCGCGCTCTCGCCCTTCTCGTGCCGCCGGTCGCCGTGGTCGCCACGACCACGCTGCTCTTCCCGTTCGAGGGCGAGCAGCCCATGTCGTTCGCGCGGATCTGGCCCCCCGTCCTGCTGTGCACGGTGATCATCCTGGCGGCCCCGCGCGCCTGGCGGCTGCTGCGGTACGGCGCCGGCGTGTACGCGCTCGGAGTGGTGCTCTGCTACCTGATCTCCTCGCCGATCGGCACGAACGTCGAACGGCTCACGGAGCTGGCGGCGCCCGCGGCCCTGCTCGCCGTGGTGATGCACCGCGGGGACGGGGACGAGGGGGGCGCGGACGGGAAGGCGCCCGCCCGGCCGTCACTCCACCGGCTCACGCCCGGGCAGCGGAAAGTGGGCTGCGCGGTGGCCCTGGCCCTGTCCCTGACCTGGCTGTCCGGCAAGACGATCGCCGACATAGTCACCAACACCGAGGTGCCCGAGTGGGCCGTCAAGACCGACGGGGTCGTCAACGAGCTCGAACGGCTGGACGCCCGGAAGACCCGGGTCGAGGTGGTGCCGGCCCGCGACCACAGGGAGGCCGCCATCCTCGCGCCCCACATCAACATGGCGCGCGGCTGGAACCGCCAGGCCGACGTGGAGCGCGGCCGTCTCTTCTACGAGGGGCACAGCGGGACCGAGGTGCCCGAGGGCACCTTCACCTCCGAGGCCTACCGCGCGTGGCTCGCCCAGTGGGCCGTGGGCTTCGTCGTCCTCGTCAACGGTGAACCGGACGGTCCCGCGGAGCTGGAGCACGCGCTGGTGAGCAGTGAGCCGGAGTACCTGGACCTGGTGTGGGAGGACACCAACTGGAAGATATACCGCGTGAAGAACGCGACCCCGCTCGTCGACAGGCCCGCCTCGGTGGTGAGTTCCGACGGCGCCAACCTCGTCGTCCGCATGCCGAGGCCCGGCACGGTGACCGTGCGGATCGCCCACTCGCCCTGGCTGTGGGCGGACAACGGCTGCCTGACCGCGGAGGGCGACTTCAGCCGGCTGACCGTCCAGGAGGCGGGCGACGTCCGGATCAGCTCCCTGTACGGCGGACCGTCCCGCGAGGAACCCCTGGAGTGCGAGCAGACGGAGCGGTGACGGGGCACGGGACCCGCGGCCCCTCCCGGGGCGGTCGCGGGACCGGCGGCACGCCTGCCACCGGGCCCGCCGCGGGAGCGGCCGAGTGACCTCCCCGGCTTTCCCGGGAACCGGCGCGGTCCGGTCCCGACGGGGCCGGCGGTGCGGCCCGGCTCCGGTGCGTCGAAGGTGCGGCCGCACACCCGCCGGCGATCCGCACCGGGGCCGACGGCGGCCCGGCCCGGCCCGAGGACGGGGGCGGAGGCGGGGAACGGCGCGGCGCCTTGCCCG